>CALVIY010000095.1 GCA_944331955.1 uncultured Bacilli bacterium | reverse complement strand
ATGAATCAGAGTATCTTGCCATGAGAAAGTATTACTCAGAGGAAGCTGACAGACTTCGGGAAGAAATTGACCGGATGCTCACCGAGCAGGATTCTTATGCGGAGGATTACAGACTGAATGATACACTCTCTGATCTGGTTAGAAAATATGCGGAATTTACGACTTTAACCAGAGAAATTGTAGAAGCATTCATAGCTGATATCAGAGTACATACCGGAGGCGGACTGAAAATTGTGTTCAAATTTGAGGATGAACTAAAACAACTGACGGATCTTGCAGAAAAGAGAAGGGAGAAAGTACAGCATGATGATACAGAATAAAAATGAGGAATATGTGATCGCACTGTATATCCGACTTTCAAAAGAAGACGAGGATGTCGGCATCCGGTATGGTAAGGAAGAGAGTAACAGTATCAGCAATCAAAGGATGCTGCTCTATGATTTCATCCGGCAGCATTCGGAATTTCAGGGCTGCAGGATCATTGAGAAATGTGATGATGGATTCAGTGGGAAACGGTTCGACCGTCCTGCATTTACAGAGCTGATTGATCTTGCAAAAAAAGGAAGGATAGACTGTATCATAGTAAAAGATCTGTCCAGATTTGGGCGTGATTATATTGAGCTTGGAGATTATCTTGAGCAGCTGTTTCCTTTCCTCGGGATTCGTTTTATCGCAGTCAATGATCATTATGACAGCAAGGATGGCGGTCAGGAGACGGCAGGACTGGAGGTCGCCTTTAAGAATTTTATCTATGATTTTTACAGCCGAGATACTTCCAAAAAGATTCGTAATGTCAGAAAGAAGATGGCACAGTCCGGACAGTTTGCAAGTGCTAATGCGCCGTATGGTTATCGGAAGTCAGCAGAGGACAAGCATAAGTTGGTGGTTGATGAAGAGGCGGCACAGGTTGTCCGGGAGGTATTTCAGATGAAGATCGCCGGAATGTCTGCAAAGAAAATTACGGAAAACTTAAATGCCAGACAGATTCCATCCCCAGCACAGTATGCTTTGAATCATAAACGGGGGATGGACTGGCGAAAAGTAAATGAAAAGACAGCTTGGGATGCGACGAAAGTTGTTGCCATTCTGAAAGATGAAAGATATGCAGGGAATATGGTATCTCTTCGTAGAACATTGAAAGGTATCTACGGAAAAGACACACCTATGGACAGCAGCGACTGGATAAGAGTAGAAGGTACGCATGAGGGGATTATCTCAATAGAAAATTTTCAGAAAGCGCAGGCTACGTTTCTTAAATATAAAAAAAGTCAGCCGAGTACGATCAACAGGTACAATGCTTTTGTATGCGGACATTGTGGGAGGAAGTTGTCTTACAGTAAAGACAGAAAGAAGCTGATCTGCAGATATGGGGAAAACAATCCGAATGCAAGCTGCTATAAGGCGGCGTATCCGGCGGAGAAGATCAGAGGGGCGGTTCTTGAAGCATTGAAGTGGCACTTTGAACAGTTTATAGACTGGGAAGAAATGCAGGAAAGACTGGAGAAAAATGTTCATGCGGAACAGGACAGACAGGATTATGAAAAGGTTCTGGAACAGATCGAGAACGGGAAGATTATCCTGTATGAGAAATATAAGGATGGACAGATTGACAGAGATGAATTTGTTGCCGGGAGAAATGAACTGAACGCGCAGGCGGAAGAGATTAAGGAAAAGATGAATGAGGCGGCGTTGCGGCAGGAGGGGGAGGATGAAGTAAAGAGGATCGGGGAGATGGTGAGGAAGTATAGGGAGGCGAAGGAGCTGACGAAAGAGGTGGAGGAAATGTTTGTGGAGAGGGTGGAAGTGTATGGTAAAGAACATTTGAAGATAAAATGGAAGATTAAAAATATGCTTGAGAGGTAGGAAGAAATTTATTTTGGCTCTTCAGAAGACATATGATATTGGTAAAACAAAGAAATTGTAGTATCATAATATGCAAGATTATAATTAACAGAAGGGTAACTACAAATGAAAAGAATAACGTTTTTTATTGGAAATGGATTTGATATTAACGTAGGGTTAGATACAAGATATTCGAATTTTTATAAATATTATTTATCACATTATCCTGAGGATATGTTAGCAAAGTCTATAGATAAAAATTATGATCTATGGTCAGATTTAGAAAGCGGGCTTGGAGAATATACAGCAAATGTTGATGACGGAATGGAAGCTACATTTTGGGAAAGTGAGGAAAAGTTGGAGAATGCTCTTGCAGACTATCTCCAGAGTCAAACGGAACGGATTCAAATTTCTGGTGAAGCGGAAAAAACAATTGCTAATAAAATGCAACAATCATTATTACGATTTCAAAAAGAATTGACGATAGAGCAACAACGGTTTATGGAATCATTGATTTATACATTACATGATTCAATAACATATTCATTTATCTGCTTTAACTATACAAATGCGTTGGACAGATGTGTTGAAATAACAAAAAAATTAATTCCTAAAGATTTCGGAAATCATAAAGCGGATAATGCTACGAATTATACTCATTCACTTGGAGATGTAATACATATTCATGGTACGATTCAAGAAGAACTTATACTGGGAGTAAATGATACAAAGCAAATTGCAAATCAAAAATTTCAAGAGAATCCATTGTATCGACAATTATTAGTGAAGGCAGAAGTTAATAAAAGGTTTGGCAACGATAAAATACAGACTGTTCGGAGTTATATTGATTCTAGTGTAGCAATTTGTATATTTGGAATGTCATTAGGTGCTACAGATAAGATGTGGTGGAATTATATTTGTAAATGGCTTCAGGGCGCAGATAAAAGAAGACTTATAATTTTTTCAAAGCCAGATCAGGATATGCCAAGAATTACAAAGCATAGGTTATTTTTTTCTGAGAATATAGTGCTTGAGAACTTAAGAGTTAATTCAGGAATTAATGAGGCTGAGTGGAATAGAATTGTGGGAAAAATCTTTATTAAGTTTGATAGCGATTTGTTTGATTTCAAACTTGTATAGAAAGATAAATCTTATTTTTTTGTTCCTATCTTGACACCACCAGATGTTACCGAGCGTCTCCTTCAGATCAATCCCTCCCTGGCTGCCCGTGCCCGTATAGTATTGGACGTGAACAAATC
>CALVIY010000094.1 GCA_944331955.1 uncultured Bacilli bacterium | reverse complement strand
GGGCACCCGGGGATACCAGCACTTTTTCGTCAACGGCCGGTATGTGAAAAGCCGCACCATGACCGCCGCCCTGGAGGAGGCCTACGCCAACCAGAAGATGGTGGGCAAATTCCCCAGCTGCGTGCTCCATCTGCGCACAAAGCTCAGCGCGGTGGACGTGAACGTCCACCCCACCAAGCAGGAGGTCAAGTTTGGCAGCGATAAAAAGGTATTCGACACAGTGTACTGCGCCGTGCGCGCCGCCCTGGAGGGGAATTTCACCCATCCGGGGGCACTGTCCTCCCGGGAGGGCGGGGAGAAGCGGAGCGCGGCCGCCCCCCAGTCCCGTCCTGCCGCTCCCCGGCCCTCCAACGCCGGGGAGCTGTCTGCCGCCCTCCTGCCCCTGGGGGATTTCACCGCCCCCCGGGCGCGGCGGAGCACCCCCGCCCCCTGGGCCCGCACCCTGCGGCGGGAGGCCGCCGACGCCAGGCAGGCGGGCCGTCTGACCCGGGAGCGGTGGGAGCACACCCCCGGCCCCGCCCAGGCCCCGGCGGAGGAGGTTCCGGCCCAGCCCCGGGCGGCCGCGCCGGAGCAGCCCCCCGCCCAATCCGCCCTCCTTTCGGAGGAGGCCGGTCCGCGGTCCGCGGAGCATTCCCCCGGTGAGGACCGGCCCGCCCAGGCCCAGCCCGCGCCCTCCCAATCCGGGGATACCCCGCCCGCCCAGCCGGAAACCCTCACGCCCCAGCCGGAGATCCCCCCCTGGCGTTTGGCAGGCCAGGTGCTGGACACCTATATTATTGTGGAGCAGGGCGACAAGGTGCTGCTCATCGACAAGCACGCCGCCCACGAGCGGATGAACTTCGACCGCCTCAAGGCGGGGGACTATGCCCCCATGGTGCAGCAGCTGCTCACCCCCCTGGTCTTTACCCCGCCCGCTGAGGAGGGGGCAGCCCTGCTGGATCATCTGGAGCTGCTTGCCCGCTTTGGTTTTGAGGTGTCGGATTTTGGCGGCGGCGCCATCGCAGTGCGCACCGCCCCGGACGACGTGGGCGCCGGGGAGATTCCCGACACCCTGTGCCAGCTGGCCGCTCAGCTCCTCTCCACCGGCCGGGCCGACCCGGAGCAGGCCAGGGACGCCCTGCTGCACACCATGGCCTGCAAGTCCGCCATCAAGGGGGGACAGAAGAACTCCCCCCAGGAGCTGGAGCGGGTGGCCCAGGCTGTTATGAGCGGTCAGGTGAAATACTGTCCCCACGGCCGCCCGGTGGCCATCGAGCTCACCCGGGCCCAGCTGGAAAAGCGCTTCGGCCGGGCGTAATTTTCGACGGTTCCCCGCCGATTCGACACAATATCCTGCTTTTTTGGTATAATATGGATGCATTCCAACAGACAGAAGGAGTGTATCCCATATGCAAAAGAGCGTCAATTTACAGGATCTGTTCCTCCTCCGGGCCCGGAAGAGCCGGGCCAACGTGACCATGTTTCTCATGAACGGCTACCAGCTGCGGGGACAGATCACCGGCTTTGACCCCTTTGTAGTGGTACTCACCACCGAGGGCAAGCAGCAGGTTATCTACAAGCACGCCATCTCCACCATTACGCCCGAGCGCCCCATCTCCCTGGAGGAGGAGGTGCCCGCGCCCTGAGACAAAGAGGATAGGTACATCTATGAAGCAGGGAACCCTGGTCAACAAAATTGTCATGCTGGTGCTGCTGGGAGCGGTGGTTATCTACCTGGCTGTCTCCGCGTGGAACAGCCTCTCCGACCCCTTTTCCACCGCCCTGTCCTACGCCTACACCACCGATGAGAGCATGGAGGTCACCGGCTTTCTGGTGCGGGAGGAGCAGGTAATCGCCGGCCAGGGAGGAATTGTGGATCTGCTCCCCTCGGAGGGGGAGAAGGTGGCCTTGGGTGAGACGGTGGCCCTGGTGTACCAGAGCACGGACGCTTTGGAGCGCCGGCAGGAGCTGCGCGCCCTGGAGCTGGAGAAGGAGCAGCTGCAGTACGCCCTGCAGCGCTCGGACGGCGGGGGAGACACCACCCAGCTCAGCCAGCAGATTCTGGACGCCATTGTGGAGCTGCGCGCCTGCGTGGCCCAGGGGGATCTCACCGACCTGGAGAGCCAGACCATGGATTTAAAAAGTCTGGTGTACAAGCGCAGCTATACCTTCAGCGGGGAGGACACCGCCGCCGCCATTCAGTCCTCCATCCAATCGGTGGAGACCCAGATTCAGGCCCTCAACACCCAGTCCGCCCAGGACACCAGCCAGGTGCGGGCCCAGGTGTCCGGCATCTTCTCCGGGCTGGTGGACGGATATGAGAGCCTGCTCACCCCCGACACCCTGGCCCAGCTCACCCCCTCCGCCCTGGACAGCCTGGCTGACCGGGACGTGACTGTGGAGGAGGGCAGCTGGCTGGGCAAGCTCATCACCAGCCCCACCTGGTATTTTGTCTGTCCCATGTCCGAGGAGGACGCCCAGCGTCTGTCGGTGGGAGGCACCATCACCGTGCGCTTCTCCCGGGACTGGTCGGGAGAGGTGGACATGCAGGTGGAATCGGTGAGCGAGCCGGAGAACGGAAGGGTAAGCGTGCTGCTCTCCACCGACCGGTACCTGTCCGACATCACCCTGCTGCGCCGTCAGACGGTGGATCTGGTGTTTGAGACCCTGTCGGGCATCCGGGTGCCCAAGGCGGCGCTGCG
>CALVIY010000093.1 GCA_944331955.1 uncultured Bacilli bacterium | reverse complement strand
CTTCAGGGGGCGAAGTTGTTTAGTCACTTTTTATTTTACAACTTCATTTTTCCTTTATTTTTTAACTTTTTTTGTTTATTTTATACCAACATAAATTAAATAATTTTAAAAGTTTTCTAACTTTTTAGCACCTAAATAGCACCTAAAATCTATTAGATAAATTATAGTTTTACAAACTAACTTTTTTCACTATATGATACATCTAAATTCTCATCAACAATAATATCAAATTGCTTATTTATTTTTTCTGTTTCTCCAAATTCATTAGTTAATTCAAAAACTACACTCATTATTTTAGAACCACTTTTTTTAGGTATTATATTAATTTCATAATTTAAAATTTTATCATTATTAGTTTTATCAACTAAAACTAGTTCAGCTATATCTGAATCAATATTAGATGGAACATAATAACCTCCATTACTATTATTTTTTATTTCAATATTAAAGTAAGTATATTTATGTTCTATTTTATACTTGATATTGTAATAATCCAAACCGTATAAAATCCTATTAATATCATAATTATATTTTGAGTAATCTAAAAATTCTTCTACAGAAAACTTATCTTTATCATTTACTATTACATAAAAGTCATCATTATTATAGCATTCAAAATAATATTTATATATTTTATCTTCGTAAAATAAATTATTATTACTACATTCATTATTGTATTCAAAAGTAACATTTGGATTATTTATATTATTATAGTTTTCTATATTTTTATTATATAAAGTATTTCTATAAACTAATATAAAGGCAACTATAATTAAAATAATTACAATAGACAAAATTATTTTAAAATATGACTTTCTACTAATTTTGTTATCTTCTAATAAAAATATATTTCTTATTAGATTATTAATAGAATTAACTTTAAATATTATATATGCAATAATAGCACCTGTAACATTCAAAATAATATCATCTATATCACAACTTCCTGTCAAAGTTAAAAATTGAACTATCTCTATACAAAATACTATAATAACAACAGTTAATATAAAGTTTTTTAATTTTCTTGTCTTTTTAAACAATAATGGTAAAAAAATAGCCATTGGCATTAATGCTATTAAATTACCCAATAAATTAATCATTATAGTTTTAGTATCATATAAACTATTGAACTTACTAATATAGTCAATAATTGTATGAAAAGGAATAATATTAAATGAATTGTTAATATATTTATTAAAAAGTCCATTAGACCAATTTACAATAGAGAAACTTCTTCCATACATTGGATCAAACAGTGTAAGTGTAAGTAATAAGATTATATATAAGATAAAATAAATCCATAAGTTAATTTTCATAGGTTTATTATTATTCAAATATTTTGAAAGAAAAAATCCTCCAAAATATAAGAACAAACAACTACCACATAACAAAATTAATCTTGATATTTCAGTAAATTGAATCCTAAAAGTCATAATTGAATAAAATAATAATATTAAAATAGCTGTAACATACATTATTATACTAGAAACTCTATATATTCTTTTATTCATTTTTACACCTCATTACTACACATTTTAAATGATTTTTTAAGTTCATTTTTTAGTTCTTCATTATTCATTTTATCTATTTTTTTAAGAGGCTTATTTGTATAATAAACATTAATTATTTGAGTTTGATTTTTTTCCTTATCAAATGTCAATTCAAATCCAAAAGGTATTTGCTCATCATTAACCATCTTTGCTAAACTCTCGCCATATTCCCAATTACTATGTCGTTTGTTATATATATTAATTGTACTATGAAAAAACATATATTTTTCCCCATTAATTGTACGTTCAACGTAATTGGTGTTCAAAACACTATTGCCTATAATTTTATAGGTTAAAACATTATCGTTAAAACTACATTTCATTAATCTTCCATCATATCTAACATCTAACTCATAAAAATTATATATATAAACTGCAACAATAAAAAATATTAAAACAAAAGCAAGTAAAGAACTAAATATTTTTAATCTCTTATTAAAGATTTTCTTATTGTTAACAGTTAAATTAACAATGTTTTCTTCTAATTTTTTTTGGTAGTGTTCCTTTGATATTTTTTCACCACTCATTAAATCGTTCATTGATATGCCAAGCTCATAACACAAAGGTTTAAATAGTGATAAATCAGGCATATTTCTTCCATTCTCCCAATTACCAACAGTACGATCAGAAACACCTAATTTTTCTGCTAGTTCTTGTTGAGTCATATTTTTATTTTTTCTACATTCAGCAATAAACTTGCCTATCTTTTCTTGATTCATAATTTTCTCCTTTCACATTAATAGCATATAATGTAAAAGTCATTTATTACAGGAAACATTTCAAGGGTATATAAAATAACTAAAAAATATAATTTAAGATGTAACATTAACTCTTCTTTGATTTTTTTATTAAAGACATTATCCCTAATAAAATGATAAATACTATAACAAAACATATAATTATTCTAAATAATACTACATTTGTTATAGGACTACCAAAATCATACCAACTCATTATTTCAAATATAAAAAATGTTATTAGTAATGATAGTATTGCAATTCCATAACTGATAAAGTTCTTTTCATATAATTCTCCACTTTTTCTTTTACATACTATTAATTTATAATTATTGTTTGACCATTGGCTCTTGTATTTGTTCTAAACCTATTTTAGTTGTTTCTTTAACACCTACAATAGTTGAGTTTTTAAGAATATCTTCTAGTTCATCTTTTACATTAGTCACATCTTCATTAATCATAAACTCAAATTCATAAGTTTTATTTTTTTCTAATGTTACATCCCATAAATTATTTATGATAACTGTTTTTGTTTCTCCTTGGAATTCATTTAGTTCTACCTTAAAAGAATTTCCATAAGAAACTGGATTCCCATCTTCATCATATTGTTGTTCAGTATATTTTGATATATCTTTTATCGTATAAGTTCTTATAAAAGTATAATTGTTATCCTTACAAAAGTTTTGTTTAAACTTCATATTATCGTTTCCAATATAAATATCTTTATT
>CALVIY010000092.1 GCA_944331955.1 uncultured Bacilli bacterium | reverse complement strand
TTCGCCGCGAATTAGCGGTTGATAAAATATGTGATGAATGGATTAAAGTTATATAGAAAAGGGAATGAAGAGATGCTTACAAAAGCTACACCTCGATTGAAATGGATTGACTTAACAAAGTTCTTTGCGATTTATCTTATGATAGTTGCCCATTTAGGAACATGGCCAGTCTTTGACAAATGGATACACGCTTTCCATATGCCAATTTTCTTTTTTGTATCAGGCTATTGGTTTGATGAAA
The DNA here is from genome assembly GCA_944331955.1 of uncultured Bacilli bacterium. GTDB lineage: Bacteria > Bacillota_I > Bacilli_A > RF39 > UBA660 > Onthousia. The sequence goes on along the minus strand of CALVIY010000092.1, from coordinate 3,422 downwards.
AAAGAGTGTCTGGATTAAAAAAAGTCATCACAAAAAATCAAATCATTGATAATTCCCTATTGTTTATTTGGTAGTATTCTTTTTTATTATGGAATGTGGGTTTGTATTTTTTACATAGATCAGATGAAATGCGACCAATAAGCGAACTGGTTAGATCAATGCTTTGGGTTAGCGCAGATTTAAAAACCTTTGGTGTAGTCCAGTGGTTTCTCCCCTGTATGTTTTGGTGCTGTATTTTCTTTCAGATTATACTGATGCTTACAAAATGTACATGGGGGGAGTACTGTCGTGGCTCTTTACCGTCTCTGTGATAGGTTATTTAATTCCAATTTTTTTACAAATAAGATTACCATGGTCAATAGACTCCGCAACTGTAGCAGTAGTATTTTATGGTATAGGTTGGTGTTTAAGAAAAGAAAATTTAATAAGTGGGCTAAATGCATATAGGGCTATAAGTATAATTGGTAGTATACTATGTATTGTCTTTTGCACGGCACTTACATTTTTTAATTCGACGGTGAATATACGCACCTTGTCATATGGCAATTGTTTTGCTTTTTATGGATCTGCTGTTGGATTTTCAATAGCGTTTTGTACGATTTCATATCAATTAATGCAATGTAAACATACGGCTATATTAAACTATCTTGCAATGTTAGGTCGCCACACGCTGATAATTGCTTCTCAACTCTACGTTTGACAGAATATGGGACATGATAGTTATAAGGCTTTTTAGAATAGTATCGCAGGCTACATTATATATGCTAAGTTTCTTTGCTGCTATTATTATAATTTTATGCTCCGCCTTTATTTCAATATTTATCCAAAGATATCTACCTTTTTTGGTGGGAAAATCACGGTCTAAAAAGTCAATGGAAAGGATGTTGGAATCATGAATTGCTTTTTTTATCAGACAAAAACACAATATAGTAATACTGGTGATGCTTTAATTAACGGCGCCCTCATTCGAACCTTGCGTGAGTATGGAAGAGTGTTTGTAAACTGTAGTTTGGATACTCCTACTCATTTTCTGACGGATTTGGGTATTAACGAAGGTGAAGAAGTTCAATGTAAAAATAACAGTGAGTTTGCTTTGAAAATAATAAGTTATGCAAAAAAACATCGAAATGATAATGTTTACATTGTATCAGGACTTGGTGACATATATGGTGGAGGACTTAAAAAGGTAAGCCGTAATTTATTGTCATCTTGTATATTGCCTATTTACAATTTGCTCGGAGTGGAAAACATTCGTATTGGTCGTTCGTTTGGAACACTTACAAAGAGTATGCAAATATCAGAATGGTTGCGAAGTCTATTTGTGAAATACTATTTTGTTAGGGATACACAATCATTACAACGTTGTAAAGAAATGCACATTAATAAAGCAAAGATATGCCCAGATATGTCATGGTTGTATGATTCAAAGGCTGAACGAAGAGAAAACAATTCAAACTGTGTTATGATTAACATGAAGTGCTCTACACTAAATATCAAAGAACAGAAATACATGGATGCAATTATTACTCAATGTAAGTGTTTTTTAAATGAGTTAAAACATCACACGAAATCGCCTGTACAGGTTCTTGTTGCATTTCAAGTTCAAGAGGATGCTGAATTTTCACAGTATATATATAGTGCTCTGAAGGAAGATTATACAGTTTCTATAATTGAAAGACAAATGAGTATTTCCGAACTTAGGAAGTATTATAGCCTATGTAGTTATCATTTGAGTAATAGGATGCATTCTCTATTAAGTGGTTACAAATATGGGTCGTTACCAATTGCTATTATTGATACGAAAATGCACCATAAAATTAAATCTACATTCGATGATTGTGAACTACAGGAATTGGTTATTGATGTTTATGATAATAATTCTTTAAAAAGAATGGATAATATAATATATAATAAGAGCGAGTTATATCATAAAGTTATTTTATGTGAAACGAAATGTGCAAAAGAAGTGAGGATAAATCTTGATAACATTTTAAAGAAATAAGGAGACAGGTGTATATGCAGAGAGCTTTTATATGTGGATTTTTTAATTTTCCAAGAGGATCTGCTGGAGCAAATTATGTTCAATATCTGGGCAAAGCACTTCAAGAGCTGGGTTATCAGATTATAATTATATCCAATATAAATCATAAGGAGCTTGCAAAAAAAAATAAGGAACGGAATGAATTTATAATTGAAGAAATTAAACTTTCACACAATAAAGTATTGCATTATCTTCAATATAATTATTTGATTAGTAAAATAACAGAGCATATATTCAAGAAATATTCTAAAAATGAACGAGATATTTTCATATGCTATTCAACGTTGCCTCAGATTGTAACCTGTGTTCGACGGGTCGCAAAAAGAAGGAATAATATTTGCGCAGCCTGCATTGTAGAGCTTTATGAAAAAAGGGATTTTTCTAATTCTAAGAAAATAGGTATGTATAAAAATTATAAAAAGGTGATTGATGAAGAATATCCCAAATTTGACATTTTGTTTCCAATTAGTAGTTTCATAGCTGACTACTATAAAGATAATAACTTGGTAATACAAGTTCTTCCTATAATGGCAGATCCTGACGAATACAATTTCTATCATAAAATAAATACAAAAAAAAGAAAATTTATTTATCCAGCAAATGGTAAAGTGAAGGATGCGCTTCCTGAAATGTTAAAGGGAATATCTTGTTTATCAGATCGAGAGCTTCAATTTGCAGAATTTCATATCTGTGGAGTCTCCGAAGAAAAAATAGCTGGAATATTAGAAACAGATGTGTACAAGAATCTACGGAATTCGATAATTGTTCACGATTGGTTAGAATATGATGAGCTAATTAAATTGTACCAATCTATGGACTATTTACTTATGGCTCGTACAATTTGTCAGCTGACACTAGCAAATTTTCCGAGTAAAGTGCCTGAAGTGATGTGTTATGGTGTAATACCAGTAGTATCACGTGTGGGAGATTATACAGAATTTTACCTTGAAAATGGAATAAATAGTATTATTTTTGACGATTGCACACCTTCCGCTTGCTATAAGGCAATAAAAACCGCATTGGCGTTGAGTGATGAAAAAAGAAATGAGATGGCATCTGCTGCTAGAAAATGTGCCGTGGAGCGTTTTGGATATAAAAATTGGACATCGGTGATTAACAAGACTATAAAGCGAGCGCACAAATAAATAATAAATGGAGGGTTTTGATGAAGCTTAGTATAAATATGGACGCTATTCTGCAATATATCGTTTTATACCTAATGCTTATCACACATGGAAGCGGATTATTATTGGCAATGGGGGATAGGTGGCCATATATATATATACTGATTAGTGGTTTGATTATAATATGGTATAAACAGACATCTCATCAAAGAATTATTTTGTTTACTATAAAAATTGTTTGCAGCATAATGCTTACA
>CALVIY010000091.1 GCA_944331955.1 uncultured Bacilli bacterium | reverse complement strand
AAAAAATGAAGTTACTTCAGATGATTTATATGATAGTTTTTATGTTACAACTAGTAAAATATTATCTAATATAAATAATAAGGAAAATAAGAATAAAATATTTGAAAAGAAAGCATCTAAAAAGTCTATAATAATTATTTTATTAATACTTATTTCAGTAGTTACTACTATTGCTATTCCTACTCTTGAATATGCAGGAGCAGGAGAAGTTGCTATGACACTATTTATCTGTGCATTTTATATACCATTTTATGCTGTTGGTATATTTGCTAAAATCCCTTTGGTATTTAGAATATTTTGGCTAGGATTTACTATTTTTCATTCAGCTGTTTTCTTTAGTACTTTACCTATTATGGATGCAGTTACTAGTGAGCCTATCTATTTAGTTGGAGTTATTGTTGGTATACTATGTTTAATAGGAATGATAATTTGTTTTAAGATAATGCCAAAAAGAACTCCATATGGTAATGAGATTTTAGGTAAAATAAAAGGATTCAAAAACTTCTTAGAAACTGCTGAAAAAGATAGGTTAGAATCAATGGTTCTTTCTAATCCAACTTATTTTTATGATATTTTACCTTTTACTTATGTTTTAGGAGTATCTGATAAATGGATTAAAAAGTTTGAAACAATAAATGTGGAAGCGCCAACTTGGTATGATAGTCATACTGTCTTTAGTGTTGCAACTTTTGGTACATTTATTGGTTCTACAATGACATCAGCACAGTCTGTTATGTCTTCTAGTTCTTCATCGTCTTCATCAGGGGGGTCTTCATCTGGAGGAGGATCAAGCGGTGGGGGCTCTGGAGGTGGAGGAGGTGGCTCTTGGTAGCCATCTTTTTTATTGTATGCATTTATATATATTGAATTAATTTTAGTTTTTCTATATAATCAACGTAAAGAGGGAAGTATGATGGATAAGTTAAAAAAATTTTTAAAACAAAATGATGTAATAATAGACTTTATATCTAAAATAGTTTTTGGAGTATTTTCATTGATATTATTAGTGATTGCAAATGATTTAGTAAAAGATCAAACAAGAACTGAAAAAGAAAATACTGCTCCTATATTTTATATAGAGAAAACAAATGATATAAAGAATAGGGAAAATGTTTTTAAGCTTGAAAATAAAGGGGGAAAGGTATCGCATATGAAGTTTGAACGTATTGATATATTTACTATAAGTATAGGTTGTAATAAAATGAAATATACTATATATTATAATAATATTTTAAATGAGAGCGATGTAAACAGAGAAAATGTTTGGTATTTTTCCCCTAGTCAAAAATATATTGATACTTGGTATTTTGAAAAGAATATTCAAAAAGCTTTAGAAAATAGGTATCAAGGTAGAAGTGTTATAGTGACTGTCCCTGTTAGCTATTATAAAATATCTTATCATGATTATTTAAATGATTATAAAGAAGACTACTATTATGGTTATGAAGATTATGTATCTTATGATTTTAATAAGAGTAAAGAAATAACAGAAGAGGATAATCACGAATATAACTCACACAGTTTTATTATAGCTAATTATAAAAGTGATAAAGAGTTAATGGAACAATGTATAAAAACGATAATAGATCATTATGATAGGTATTATACTGAAAAAGATATTTGGATTTGATTTGTCTAAATATCTTTTTTATTAATTAAAAAAATGAAAAAAATATTTGTTTATAGTTAATAATATTAGTGAAAGGAGGAATTGATGGTTTTTAATAAAGAAATCACAGATTATGAAAATGAAGAAGAATTTGCAACTTATCTCAATGGAAAGCAAGTGGGTAGAGTCTATCCAAATTTTTTAGAATTATTAAATAAGTTGTATGGTTATCTTGATTATAAGGACTATATAGAGTGTTGGGTTAATAAATCTAAAAGAAAAGCAGATATTTATATTAAGATTAATGGTTATGTTAGAGGTATTAGTATAAAGAAGGGGGTAAAAAATTCTGTTCATGTTGAGTCTATTGGTACTTTGGTTTCGTTTTTTAGAGAAATTGGCATTGCTGAAGATATAATAAAAAAATTTTTGTATTATCAATATGCTGATGGAACAATAAATGGTACTGGTAAAACGCGAATATCAAGTTCTCTTTACCGAGAAAAACATCAAAAAGATATAGATGAAATTAATAAGGTTCTTAATGATGAAAAATATATTAATGCTTTTGTAAACCGTTTCATTTTACAAGGAAATAAATCTGAATATGAGGTAGATGCTATTATATATGGTGTTGTTGAAGACTTTATCTTTATAACTAAAGAAGAAGTTTATTATATTATGAGAGAACATTTAAAAGATGAGATATCATCATTACATGTATCATTGTTAACTTTGCAACCTATGGCACGTAATCTTAATTATAATCCTAAATATGAAGCTTGTAGAAATCAAGTTCAAGTAAAATGGTATAATATATCTGATAATATCATAGAAGTAATGGCTTTTTATAGGAATAGAAGATTTCTTTCTTCCAAGATGACTACGGGAGATAATAAAAAAGAACTTAGTATATAGCTAAGCTCTTTTTAGTTATCAATTGGAGCCTTAACTATACACGTATGCGAAAATTATACTCTCAAGATTGATTAAATCAACTGATAAATTTATTATATCATTTTGCTATATATTTTCAAGGGAATATGGAAAAAAATATCAAAATATTGTGATTAATTAGTTAAAATGTCTCGTTTTAATTTTCAAAAATAAGTAAAAATGTCCCACTAAATATAAATATAA
>CALVIY010000090.1 GCA_944331955.1 uncultured Bacilli bacterium | reverse complement strand
CACTAAGACTAAGTTTTCAAAGAACAAATTTAACTTAATATTTCGTGTCCGAAATACCAGTCAATTAAAATATAACACCGTCCGGAAAACTTGTCAATACTTTTTGTCCGAAATTATAGACATTTTAAATTTAAAGTGATAAAATTGATTTATAAAGGAATAATTGGGAAGAAAGTAGGGATGATATGAATTCAGAAAAACTACAAAATTTATTATTAAATGCAATAGATAAAAAAGGTATTTCTCAAAGAGAACTTGCTAAATTAACTGGTATAAGTAGAAGTACTTTAAATGATATACTTAACGGAAAAATAAAAAAAATTAAATTAGATGATCTTTACCAAATATCGATTATATTAGAATTAAATTTAGAAAATTTACTAGAGGCATGTGGTTTTAAGAGTTTAATTAAATCACTTAATACAGACAGATATGCTGGTATGTCGGATAGAACTTTAAAAGAAAAACTTGATGAGTATCAACAGTCAGAAATGAATTTATTGGATTGGGATGCAAAAAAACGTAAGATATCAGAGAAAGTTTCCAGAGATTTATTTTCTATTAGAAATAGAATTGATTTATCTGATCGTGGTGGTGAAGAGTATTCTCACAGTGAAATAATCGCAAATATTGATTCAGCAATAGAAGAATTAAGTGCCGTTCATGAAAAGTATGATTATAGTAAATTACCAGGAAATAAGTAGGAGGTTTATTTATGATAAAGGATATAATTAGTAAAAATGAAAAATTAGATGTATCTATAGATAAATTAGATAAGTTAAAGGATATTTATCCAGAATGTTTTGATTCAAATGGTGATTTTGATATAGAAACTTTCAAAAATGAAATAAGCAAAGATGTTAATATAATTAAAGAGGGATATGCTTTAAATTTTTTGGGAAAAAACTATTCAAAATTATTGGCTTCATTGGATACGGAAACAATTTTGATTCCAGATGAAGAACATAATAAAAAGGAAGAAAATTTGAATAGCGAAAATATATATATTTCAGGTGATAATATTGATGCTTTAAAGCATTTAGTAAAATCATATTCTAATAAGATAAGATGTATATATATTGACCCACCTTATAATACAGGTAGTGATGGATTTGTTTATAATGATAAATTTAATTTTTCAGTTGATAAATTAATAAGTGATTTAGATGTTTCTGACGAAGAGGCTAAAAGAATATATGAATTGACTAATTCAAAATCCAATTCACATTCGGCATGGATGACTTTTATGTATCCAAGATTATATTTGGCAAAACAATTAATGTCATCAGACGGTGTTATATTTATTAGTATTGATGATAATGAACAATCGAATTTAAAACTAATGTGCGATAATATTTTTGGTGAAGAGAATTTTGTTGCATGTTTTGTTTGGACAAGAAAGAAAAAAGGTTCGTTTTTATCTAATAAGGTAAGAAAAATGTCAGAGTACATATTATGTTATTCTAAAATTTCAGATAGCTTAAGTTTGTATGGAGAAAAAGCATATGCTGACAAACTTCAGCCTATAGTTAAAAGAACAAACACATTGAAAAAATTAACTTTTCCAGAGAAAACAATATTAACAACCTTACCTGATTCTAAATATGAGAGAGGTTTTTATGGTTCAAAGGGTACAGGGTTAAATATTTTAAATGATTTTGAAGTTGCAAATGGTATGGTTCTTGATGAATTAAATGTTGAATCGCATTTTACATGGCAACAATCATTTTTAGATGAAGAACTTCAAAATGGTACTAAAGTTTATTTATCAAATAAATTTGGATTTAATGTTTTGAGATATGATCAAGACAAAAAAATAAAAGCACCCTCTACTTTAATTAATTCTGATAATGGTGTAGGAACAAATGAGGATGCAACAAGTGAACTTCAAAGACTTTTTGAACTTCCACCTAATGAGATATTTAGTTATGCAAAACCAACATCACTTATAAAATATATAGTTAATATGCAAACAAAGTGTTTTGATAATTCTATTATTTTGGATTTTTTTAGTGGGTCTGGATCTACTGCTGATGCCGTAATGCAGATTAATGCAGAAGATAAAAAAGATAATAAATATATTCTAGTTCAATTAAATGAAGAAGTTCAACCTAATTCTGAAGCATTCAAAAATGGCTATAAAACAATAGACGAAATTGGTCAAGAAAGAATCAAGAGAGCTAGTAAAAAAATAAAAGAAGAAACAAATGCAGATATAGATTACGGGTTTAAACATTATATTATCAAAGATTTGAATGATAAAACTTTAAATAAACTAGAAAAATTTGAACCTAATTATGTTATGCCTGATAAAACTATTGTTGATGAATTTGGTATTAATTCAATATTAACAACTTGGATGATAAATGATGGTTATGGATTAACAGATGAATATGAAATATTATATTTAGATAACTACGAAGCTTATAAATGTGAAAATACTATATATTTAATTAATTCAGATATGCAATCTACTGCAATTAAGAATTTAATAGAGAAATATGAAAAAGAAGTTGAATTTAATTGTAATAGAATTGTGTTATTTGGATATTCATTTACTTTAAGTGAAATTCAAACTTTAAAAGATAATTTAAAACAAGTTAAAAATATTAAAAATATAAATGTTGATATAATTACAAGATATTAGAAAGGAGAATCAGTATGGGATTAAAACTTGAAAAGGGTTTAAGACATCAAAATGATGCAATAAATAGAATTAATAAAGTTTTTGAAAATGGTATTTTTACCAATAATACATATAAGTATGCTAATCCTTTGGTTGATTTGAGTTCTAATATATTATTGCAAAATATTAAAGACTTGAATAAAGAATTACCTTTTTCTTTAAGAGGAAATTTGGGGATTGATAATTATTTAAATCTTGATATTAAGATGGAAACTGGTACTGGTAAAACTTATGTATATACTAAAATGATATATGAGTTGAATAAAAATTATGGAATTCATAAATTTATTATATTAGTTCCGTCACTCCCTATAAAGTTAGGTACAGTGAAATTCATTCAATCTGATGAAACAATAAATCATTTTAGAGATCAATATGGAAAAACCATTGATTTATGTGTTTTAAATGCCAAAAAGAATAAAAAATCTAAAGATACTTTTCCTAGTGCTGTTAGAGAATTTGTAGAACATTCAGAACTATTAAAAGATAGAATAACAGTTTTAATTACAAATATGCATTTGTTTAAGGATGGAAATGGTTCTATGCTTACAAAGTCTTATTCAAGTGTTGTTGAAGACTTTGATGTACCAGTAGAAGCAATTAGTGCTACAAAACCATTTTTAATAATTGATGAGCCACACAGAATTTCTAAAGATAATAAAACATTTAAATTTGTAACAGAAAAAATTAAGCCACAATGTATTATTAGATTTGGAGCTACTTTTCCCGAAATTAAGAATGGTAAAAGTTTAGTTAAGGATTATCATAACTTAATTTATAATCTCGGTAGTTGCGAAGCTTTTAATGATAATTTAGTAAAGGGTGTTAGTGTAAAATATATAAGTTCTCCGGACGGAAATAATAAAAAAGTAAAATTATTAGCTATTGAAAACAAGAAAAAAGCTAGATTGGAATTAATAACTGAAAGTTCAAAAAGAACTTACGAATTAGAAAAGGATGATTCCTTAAAAAGTATAGATGATTCATTTGAAAATGTTACAATTGAAGGAATTGGAAAAACATTATTTTTATCTAATGGGCAAGAATTAACTGTTGGTAGTGAGATATTTACTGATATTTATTCTACATCATATCAAAAAGTGATGATACAAAGTGCTTTAGACTCTCATTTTAAAACTGAAAAGGAAAATTTTAAAAGAAAAGATAAAATTAAAACTTTGGCATTGTTTTTTATTGATGATATAGATTCATATCGAGAGAACAAACAAAACCCAGTTCCAACATATTTGAAAGATATTTTTGAGGAGTTATTAATAACAAAAATAAAAAAAGAATTGGAACATATAGATGATAATGATTCCAATGAATTGTTATATAAAGAGTATTTGAACTCCACACTAGAAAATATTTCCGATTGTCATGGTGGATATTTCGCTAAGGATAATAGCAATTCTGACGATGCCGTTGCTGAAGAGGTTAGACAAATATTGGTTGATAAAGATGGAACATTATCTATTTATAAAAATAATGGAAAATTTAATACATTTAGATTTATTTTTTCAAAGTGGACATTGAAGGAAGGTTGGGATAACCCTAATATTTTTACTATTTGTAAATTAAGAAGTAGTGGTTCAGAAATAAGTAAACTACAAGAAGTTGGTAGGGGGTTGAGATTGCCAGTTAATGACTCTTTGTCAAGAATTTCTAATGAGCAATTTTATTTAAATTATATTGTTGATTTTACCGAAAAAGATTTTGCTACCAGATTAGTAAATGAAATAAATGGAGATTATACTGAGAATAATAAATTATCTGACAATATTATTGAGTCAATGGCTAGTAAATTAGGAAGGACTGCTAAAGAATTTTTTATTGAATTGCTTACTAAAGATTATATTGATATGGATAAAAATATTTTGCTTGAAAATCGTGAACAATTATTTAATGAATATCCTGAATTAATGGTTGGATTAAAAGCCAGAAAAATTATTGACGAAAATAATAAAGTAGAATTGCCTAAAGCAAAAATTAGAGTAAATAAGTTTAGTGAAATAAAAGAGTTATGGGAATTATTAAATAGAAAATATTTTATATCTTATCAAGATATTAATCCAGAAGAGATTATGCTTGGAGTATTACAAATATTAAATAGTGGAGTTCAAGGTACTTCTGTTCTAACATCTCATGAGAATACATTAATAAATGATAACGGGGTTATTACATTAAGCGAGGAATCTGGCAGAGAATATGAAGTGAAAAAAGATTTTATTGCTTATAATTTCTTTTTAGATAAAGTATATAAAAGTACCAATATTCCTATTAATATAATTCATGAGGCTTTAGTTGAATACAATAAAAAAGTAACTGTTAAAGATGAGTTTTTTAATACTAATACATTAGCTATACTAATTAGTAAAATAAATGAATGGAAATATAAAATGCTTTTTGGAAAATTTAAATATATATCTACAAGTTTAACAGGTGAAGAAACTTCTTTGACCGATATAGATGGCAATCCAAAAGTCGAAGTTGAAGGAAATTTGGGGATTTCATATTCTAATAAAAAACCAAGCGATGATTATTTGTATGATATATGTTTATATGATTCAGAGCTTGAAAAGAAGAATATTACTACTGATAATGATGAAATTATAGTGTTTGGAAAAATACCTGCTAGAAGTATAAGAATTCCTTTAATTGGTGGAGGTACATATAGTCCTGATTTTATGTATGTTGTTAAGAGAGATAATGATATAAAAGAAGTAAATTTAGTTATTGAAACAAAGGATTATGACACATTCGAAAAGATACCTTCTGATCAACAATTTGAAATAAACTGTGCAGAGGAATTTTTTAATAAGCTTAAGGAAGATAATTATAATGTTCAATATAAAGTTCAATTAAGAAACTCGCAAATGTTAGATATTATAAAAAATCTTTCACAATTATAGGAGAAATTATGGCTAAGTTTGAAGTAAATAATGTTAGTGTCAGTACATTGTTAGGATATGTTAGTGATGGAACAATTGCAATTCCTGAAATACAAAGACCTTTTGTGTGGGATACTACTAAAGTTAGAGATTTGATAGATTCTCTTTATAAGGAATTTCCAGTAGGATATATAATTACTTGGAAAAGTCCTGATGTAAAGTTAAAAGATGGAACTGCATCTGAAGGTAAGCAAATATTAATAGATGGACAACAAAGAATTACAGCATTGACTGCTGCTTTACTTGGAAAAGAAGTTTTAGATAGTGATTATAAAAAGAAAAAAATTAAAATTGCTTTTAATATAAGAACTGAAGAATTTCAGACTTGCAATCCAGCAATAGAAAAACAAGAAGATTGGATTCCTGATATTTCTGAATTTATGAAAAATGGAAATATAAATTTATTTGAATATATAAATAATTATGCAAATAAGTTTGAAATTGATCCTAATATTGTTAACGAAAGAATTAATAAATTACAATCTATAAAAAATATATCAATAGGTAGAATTGAACTTGGTTCTATGCTTGATATTGAAACTGTTACAGAAATATTCGTTAGAATAAATTCTGCCGGTGTGGTCTTATCTCAAGCAGATTTTGCGATGAGTAAGATAAGTGTCAATGAAAAATATGAAGGAAACGATATTAGAAAGACTATTGATTATTTTTGTCATTTTGCTAAAACACCTGTTGATTTTGATAATATAAAAAATAATGATTTAGCTTTTAGTTCAAAGGACATTTTCAATAAAATCACTTGGATAAAAGATAAGAATGAAGATTTATATTTACCAAGTTATGTAGATGTATTAAGAGTTGCTTTTACTTATAAGTTTAAAAGAGGTAAATTACAGGATTTAGTTTCATTATTATCTGGTCGTGATTTTGAAACAAGAGAATATAGAGAAGATATAGTAGAAGATAGTTATTACAAATTATATGATGGAGTAAAATCTTTTGTTAGTCAAACTAATTTTGAAAGATATGTAATGATTTTAAAATCAGCTGGAATAATAGATGATTCATTAGTAAGATCTAAAAACGTACTAAATTTTGGATATATTTTATTTTTACTGTTAAGAGAAAGGAATATAGCTTCAAATATTATTGAAAGACTTGTTAAGAGATGGGTAATTATGTCTATAATTACACAAAGATACACTTCATCTCCAGAATCACAATTTGATTTAGATATTAGAAGATTAAATGAAGCAGAAGATTTAGTTCAATATATTAATGAAGAATTAGAAAGACGTTTAGGTGATGCTTTCTGGAATAGTATTTTAATCGAAAACTTTAATACTCCTGTAGCAAGTTCTCCTTATTGGAAAACATATCTAATCGCCCAAATATCTTTAAATGATAATGCATTCTTATCTAAAGATATGAAAGTAAGAACTTTAGTAGAAGGCAGAGGAGATGTACATCACATATTCCCTAAAGACTATCTACAGAAGAACGGTAAGAATAATAAGAGTATTTATAATCAAATTGCTAATTTTGCATTAATACAAACAGAAATAAATTTACAAATAACAAATAAAGCACCAAATGCTTATATGTTAGAGATAAATGAACAATGTAAAAATGGTGAAGCTACTATTGGATCAATTATTGATAAAGAATTGTTAAATCAGAATTTGAAAATCAATTGCATACCAGATGGATTTGAAAATATGACAGTTAATGATTTTGATGAATTCTTAAAACAACGTAGAATATTGATGGCTAATAAGATTAAAGAATACTATTATTCTTTATAGATTATTTTAGGAGGGTAGAGGTAAATGGATATATTAAAATTTTTATCAAAATATAAAATAACAATAGGTTTAGATAATATAGTAGTCCTATTGCCGATAATTATTTTATGTATTTTATGTATTGTAAAGATAATAAAAAAAATAAAAAAGGTTAAAAGTATAAGTGTTTCACAAATATGTATAAAAGGTGTAACAATAGATATTGGATGCAATAAGGAAGTAAAGCAAATTGCACATAAAGCATGGACAGAATTAATTACTCGAAAATTAGCACTTCCTTTTGATCCGGAAAATGATGTAATTGCTGAGGTTTATGATTCTTGGTATTCAATATATAATCAATTTAGAACTATTATTAAAGAATTAGCTGGAAACAATGATAAAGAAGTGAATAAATTGGTCAATCTATTAATAGAGGTATTAAATACGGATTTAAGAAATCATTTAACCAAATATCAAGCAAGATTCAGAAAATGGTACGAAAAAGAACTTGAAAAAAATACTGATGAAGATCCACAAGAAATACAAAAAAGATATCCAAAATATAATGAAATCATTGATGACATTAAAAAAGTTAACGTAAAGATTGTTGATTTAACAATGAAATTAGATGAGATAAGGAGTAAATAATATGCAACATAAAGTTTTTATATCATATCATCATAAAGATGATTATGAGGTGTGTAATTTTGTAACAAAGTATTCTAATTCTTACGAGAATACATTTATTAAAAGAATTGTTGGTAATGAATATGGAACCGAAATTAATAGTAACAATCCAGAATATACTATGCGTGTTATAAGGGAAAACTATTTAACTGATTCTACGGTTACTATTGTTATGATTGGAAAAGAAACTTATAAAAGAAAATATGTAGATTGGGAGATAGCTTCTACATTAAGAAATGATCAAAATAATAAAAGAAGTGGACTAGCAGGAATTTTTTTGCCAGGATGTAATCAATTTAATACTCCTATTCCTGATAGGTTGTTAGATAATGTAAAATCAGGTTATGCAAAATTATATAATTATCCAACAAATTCATATCAATTATCTCAGATAATAGAAGAAGCTTTTAATAATAGAATACTTAAATCAAATAATATTGATAATTCTAGAAAATTGAAAGAATATAATCAATTATAAGATTGTATAATATTATTTAAAAAAATGAGCAGCTGACGAGTATTTATAAACATCAATTGCTCATAAAATTGTGTTAATAATTACATTTTAAATTTAATAAACTCAATGTGAGTTATATGCCGATTCTATAGGGAATCCGTTGATTCTCTTTTTTTATTGCATTTATTCATATTCTATATTAATAGTTATTGATTGTTTTATATTATTATTTTTTATGAAATCATCTAATTTCATGTTATATATTTTAGGCAGTCTTAAATGATTATATTTAGGATCATTAATGTTTGGTTCATATATAATTCCTTTTTTCATTTGATAAATATATAATTTAAAATTATTGTTTGATTCATATGCATGATATGTATATCCTCCTTCGGAAGCTTCGTTATAAGTATTAATTTCTCCGTCACTTGGTACAATTTGTGGTTTCTCTACAGTGCTATTAATGCATTCTGGATACATAAATTTATTGTGATGTTCAATGCATTCTACTATATATCCTCCAACTGTTAAATCTGTATTTGATTTTACTGCTTTATCGAATGCTTTAAAGTCTATATCTTTTTCAATATCATCTATTGTTATAGGTGGAAATTCATTATAATTAATTCTATTTTTATCTTCTTCTATAAGTACACTATATGAATCTTCAATTTGATTTCTAAATAATTTATCATGTCTTATGTTTTGAAATATATTAAAACAATTGTATGAACCTAGCCATGAAGTTTCTACTTTTGATATAATTCCGTTTTTAATTTCTAATAATTCTTTATTTGTATCAATTTTTGCTATTATAAAATCAGTCCTTTTATTATTATGTAAATGAATGTTTAAAGCTTGATGTGATATTAAATTAATATCATTAATTTTTTGAGTATCTACATATTTTAATAATTCATTGAAGTCTTCTAAAACACCAGCAGATGCAATACAAATATTTTCGTTGATTATTACATTTTTTATTACTCCAAATTTTTTTAAATCATTATATACTTTTTCTCCAATTCTAATTTTAAGTCGATCAGAGTCATCGTCCGAAATAGTTATTTTTGAATCAGCTAATATATAGAATTTATTTTTTAATTTTCTGGCATATACAAAACTCATTTAAATCACCTAATAGTATTATACCACTATATAACACTGTAATTTGAAATATTGGTACCATATCTATATATAATGTCATATTGTCATTAAATAATAAAAAAAGGAATATCTGATAAGTATTTCTACCCATCAGCTACCCATCAAATTGTGCTAAATTTCTCATTTTTTAGTTAAATTTTGTTAAACTTAAAATGAATTGTATGTCGATATTACGGGGATTTTTAATAATCCTCTTTTTTTACTAAATTGCCCCCTGAAGGAGCCTTATGGCTCCGCTTTTATTTTTTATAAGATTTTAGAACTTAAAAAAACTTTAGGTAATAATTAGGTAATATTTTTCAAAAAAAAATGTAAGCGGATTAAACTTACCATTATTTTATATTAACATTAATAGGCAGTTTTGTAGTTTGATTTATATTATAAGTAGAAAAATAAATTACAATTTAATGATAAGAT
>CALVIY010000089.1 GCA_944331955.1 uncultured Bacilli bacterium | reverse complement strand
TGTACATCTTGCTGAATACTTAACTCATCAGAAATCTGAAAAGATGGCGTAAGATTCTTTTCTGCTATTTGGTGTGCATAGGTTGTCACTGGTTCTTTTATGAGCATTTCGAGGTTGTTTGGATTAATGAACATAGATTCCGGAATATTGCCTGCGATTTTTTCACCATTGAAAAACACTGTATACGCTCCATCATTTTCTGTTTGAATATCTACTTCAATATGTTCCGCTCCTGCCCCAATTGGAATCCGTAAGTTTTGCGGCTGCTGACTGATAGCTGCTGCTAATAGGGCAGAATTCATCGCTGCTTTTACGATTCCATTGCCATCTCTGGACAGAAATGCTGAAACAAACATATCAGCCGTTATCTCTTTTCCCTTGAACGGGACAATAAAAGAGTCTTGTCCGTCTTTAAAAGCAATCTTTTCCAGATCCTTTGTGATTTCTGCATCATACCATTTAAGCCGTTCATTATAAAATGATCTGGGTTTGAGTGTATGGATAGGTGAATTATTTTGCTTATCTAAATTGGGGTTATCTTTTTCTTTTTTCTCTTCATCGCTTCTATTTTTCTCTAACTCCTTGCCTTTATTATTCTCTTTTACATCATTGCTTTTTTCTTTTTCGTCAATGTTTTTATCTTTTCGATTTACATTCTTATCTTCTTTTTTATCGACATCTTTCCCACGGATCCGTGAAGCCATAGAATCCTGAACTCTTTCACTCCAAAGGAGATTCCTTACTACAGTACCGATTGCCTGTGAAATAAAGTCTACGACAGCAAGAAAAATGCCCCGGATACCACCAATCACACCATTCTTTGCGGCATGCTCCCGGATATATTCATCGGTTGTCATGTTTTCTTGCGTATCCATATTATCTGTTTGCATTTCAGGAGAGCTATTTTCTTGTTCTTCATGCTCTTGTGAAGCCCTGAAACTAAATTGGTTGTTGGTTGCCATATATATCCCTTCTTTCTATATAATTGATAGCTTTAATGTGTTCGTAAACACAAAAATAATTTAAAAAAAATCCCAAACGGAAGCCCATATTACATTTGATAAAAAAATCATAATTGAAGGAGGATATGATCATGAACAAATTTAAAGTAAATGAAGCGTTGATCCCATATCTCAAAAAGCTTCATGACAGAAAAGGAATAACATGTCAGGTGTTATATGACAATGGCACATGTTACATGAGAACACCTTTATCTGGCAATGCGTTTCACCGTCAAGTTAAAGTGGCACGGTGCCAGAAAAAAGAGAAAGAGGAAGGCTTACTGGTTCCGATCCTTACGGCAGAAACAGCTGCCGATGAAAGAAAGAAAAAGCGGGTACTGCTGAAATATGGTACCCGGACTTATATCCTGCCAGAGCAGGAGTATAAAAAAATAAGTAATTATTAAACAAAATGTTCTAAAGGAGGACACACATGAAAGGATTAGAGATAAAAAAAGAAATGAAAGTATGGAGCAAGCAAATCGAAAGTATCGTAAGTACTTTTGGTGAAAGGGATATACCTGAACACGCTTATATGTATCACACTCATAAGTCTGATCAGGACCTGATCAATCGTTTACTCCACGAAGGGAAAAGATATGCGACTACATTCGATATATCTATGGAGTTGGTCGCAGAATACATCCGCAAAGACTTGATGGATGAAACGGAAAGGGAATGCTTTCTATATGCGCTACTTTATAATAGTAGCCACAATGTAAAAGTGTACCATGATATTTGGACCGATGATATCATTGGGCATGGATACAGCAAGTCTCCTTCCCATAACTGGAAAAATGGACCAATGTATTGTAAAAATATTGGTATCTATGCGGTGAAAGATATTCATTCCCGTTTTGGGTTTTCAATCATATCTGTATACCCAATCTTTGGTGAGGAGGGAGAAATTTAAATCAATATAGAGATGACCATGGGAGTTTATTCTCTTCTGTAGGAGCTATCGCAAATTTAACGCAGGAAAAGGCGAAGACATATTACATACATGGACAGATATACTTGAACAAATCCGATCAACGAACATCCGATCAATTCACACATTTTATCCGGATGGATGGGCATCAGATCATCCTTCCAACAGAAAGCTTAGGTACATTTCTTCCCGCTGTAGCATCAAAAGGACTGGCAATTAGAAAAGCATAAAAAAATCCCCGTTTGTCACAATACAGACGGGGATACAAACTATTCATACGAAATCATTTCTTAAAAAATCTCAAATAACTCAGTAAAATATTCTTTTTAAAGACAACATATTAGATCCGCAATAAAAATCATAATCAGGAGGAATAAAAAATGGCAAAAGAACGAGAAAAAAATGATGTTGTACTTGATTTTCGGAATCTTGACTTCTCAACGATGAAAGAAAAGGGAATACCAGATCCAGATAGAGATGGACAACCATTAAAATTATTAGAATTGTTTGGCGGGATTGGAGCGCCACGAAGAGCATTACAGAATATCGGATATGACCCGCGCTCTATAGATTATGTGGAGGTACTGCCTTATGCAGTTCTTGCGTATAATCAGATTTTTGATTGTGGACCTAAACCGCAGGACATACGGATTTGGGATATGAGCCCGGATATTGTTGTACATGGCAGCCCATGCCAGGATTTCAGCAATGAGGGAAAAAATAACATGAACACTGGGCGTTCAATCTTATTTGAACGCACCCTGCAGATTCTCGACCCTACACCGGCGCATGGAAATCCTGAATTATCCAGGAGGCCAAAAGTCGTGATATGGGAAAACGTGCGTGCGACTTGTTGCTAACTGAAAAGGTTAGCTGCAAACTGCATAATTATATCAGTTTGTAAACTGATAACCCGAAAAGTGGAATGAAGGGGTAACGCCTGGAAACGCTTCCTTTGATACTGCGGCATGCGTGATAAAACGAAAGTTTAACCGTATGAAGCCCGCTGAAGTCGGCAGAGAGATACCGTAACATTAAGTTGACGAAAGTGGTTTAGAGGTAAGCTATGTATCCTATATGCCGGAAGTCTATAAAATACCCATGGTTAGAATGTTCCAAACCGAAGGAACTGACGAACTTGCGAATGTACGAGTCTAAATTTCCAAATTGTAGAAATGCAATTTTCCTTAATTGGAAGTTTGATGTGGATGAGTAAAATTTGTACGTTATGAAAATCCATAATACGTTACAGGCGTATTCAAGTCAAACAGGCTTAGAGTAAGAACCTAAAGGTATATGTAAAGATAGGGTTATCGGAACAAGGAAAGGTATCAGAGATTCAAATAAATCTAAACTGACGAAGAACAATAAGCAGTTGAACTGGTGCTGAAAAGTAGAGGTCGAAGTGTTGATAACTTCTGTAATGGAAGTAGGAGTAATGGCCTCAAGTCGATTTAATTTCAAAATTCAGTACATTGTTCGTAATAGGGATTTCGAGTATGACCAAAAGAAGTCCCTCCGATAAGGAGGTGATGCCCTATGGCGAAACAATATGTAAGGAAGAAGGAAGAAGTTTTACAAACAACAGTGACAAGTATCCGACACAATGAATATTACAATATGCAAAAAATGTTTGACGAACTATATGAAAAATCAAGCAAAAATGAAAGTTTTGAATCATTAATGCCAATCATACTAAGTAAGGAAAACATTTTGCTGGCATACAGAAATATCAAAACTAATGGTGGCAGCATCACTCCTGGTACTGACAAGATCAGTATTAAAGATTTAAAGAGTCTGTCATCAGAAGAAATCATTGAAAATGTTAGGCATATTGTAACGGGAAAAAGAGGTTATAACCCAAGAGCTGTACGAAGAAAAGACATTCCCAAACCGAATGGAGAAACAAGACCATTAGGAATTCCTTGTATGTGGGACAGACTAATACAGCAATGTATAAAACAGGTAATGGAACCCATATGTGAAGCCAAATTTAGTAATCATAGCTATGGGTTCAGGCCTGGACGTTCTACAGAAAACGCAATAGCTGAACTTGAAAAATATAATGTATACTCGAACTTGCATTATGTTATAGAGTTCGACATTAAAGGATTCTTTGATAATGTAGACCACAAAAAGCTTATTAAACAAATATGGGCTTTAGGAATACATGATAAACAGCTCATTTATGTAATCAAACAGATTCTAAGTGCACCAATAATGCTACCAAATGGAGAAAAGATTAGGCCCCTAAAAGGAACACCTCAAGGT
>CALVIY010000088.1 GCA_944331955.1 uncultured Bacilli bacterium | reverse complement strand
CGGCCCGGGTTGCGGGCCTGGAACATGTGGGCCAGGGCCACCGCCGGATTGACATGGCCTGCGGTGCCGCCGCAGGTGAAGAGAATTTTCAATGCCGCACACCTCACTTAACCCTGTTTCGGGGCCGGAATCTGCCGGGATACGCCTAGAACAATGCCCATCTCCAGCAGCTGAATCATCAGCGCCGTGCCCCCGTAGCTGAAGAAGGGCAGGGAGATGCCGGTGGTGGGCAGCAGGTTGGTAACCACCGCGATGTTCAAAAACACCTGTACCGCCAGCAGGGTGGTGATGCCCACCACCACCAGCGCACCGAAGCGGTCCCGGGCATGGATGGCAATCCAGTAGCCCCGGATGATGAGCAGGGCGAAGAGGATCAGTACCACCACCGCGCCGATATAGCCCAGCTCCTCGCATACGATGGCAAAGATAAAGTCGTTCTCCGGCTCGGGCAGGTAGAGAAACTTCTGTCTGCTCTTGCCCAGGCCCAGACCCAGCAGGCCGCCGGAGCCGATGGCGTAGAGGGACTGGATAATCTGGTAGCCCCCCTCCTGGGGATAGGCCCAGGGGTCCTTCCAAATCTCAATGCGGGTGGACTGGTAGCCGCTCATCATCAGCACCAGCAGCCCCGCCAGGGCGGCTCCGCCGCCCACAAACCAGTAGAGCTTGATTCCCGCTGCAAAGAGCACCGCAGCGGCAGCTGCCATGATGAGGATGGTGCCCGACATGTGGGGCTCCAGCATCATAAGCCCGGCGATGATCACCAGCAGCACCCCGTAGGGGATGAGCTCCAGCAGGCCGATACGATCCAGCAGGGCAAACAGCCCGCTCCACTGGCTGCGGGGACTCAGCCGCTTGTGCTTTTCCGTGTTGCGCTTGGACAGCCGGGCGGCAAAGTAGAGGATGACCCCCAGCTTGGCGATCTCCGAGGGCTGGAAGCTGCCCGCGATGGGAATGCGGATCCACCGCTGCGCGCCCACCGTCTCCCTGCCGAAACCAAAGGGGATAACAAAGACCAGCAGGATAATGGAAATCCCCAGCACAAACACCGACATCCACCGGAAGGTCTGATAGTTGATTTTGGATGTAACATACATAATGGCCAGCCCTGCCGCTGCAAAGATGAGCTGGCGCACAAAGTAGTAGGTGGGATTGTTCTGCACCGCGTCGCTGCTGTCATAAAAGGCGGTGGCGTAGGAGGCGGAAAACACCATGACCACACCGAAGCCGGTGAGCAGCACCACAAGCATGAGAAAGGGCATATCCACCGGCCCCCGGGCCAGCTGCTCCTCCATGGTCAGATCCCGTTTGAGCTTTGCCACCGCCTGTCACCTCCCTTACCCCGCGGCCTTTGCCGGCTACGAAAACAGATAGCGGTTCATCACGCCCCAGAAGGACAGCACACAGGTGACCACCGTGATGCCCGTGAACACGCAAAACAGCTTTACCTCGCTCCAGCCCCCCATCTCCAGATGGTGGTGCAGCGGGGCCATGCGGAAAATACGCTTGCCGTGGGTGAGCTTGAAGTAGCCCACCTGGATGATATCGGACAGGGTCTCGGCGATGTAGATGATCCCCACCGGGATCAGCACCAGGGGAATATCCAGGGCAAAGGCCAGCCCGCACACCACGCCCCCCAGGAAGAGGGAGCCTGTATCCCCCATGAACACCTTGGCGGGGTGGAAGTTGTAGATCAAAAAGGCGCACAGTCCGCCGAAGACGGCGGCAGCAAAAACCCCCAGCTCCATCCTGTCCCAGTAAAAGGCCACCGCCAAAAAGAACAGAGACACCGGCATGGTCACCCCGGTGGCCAGGCCGTCGATGCCGTCGGTAATATTCACCGCGTTCACCGTGCCCACCATCACAAAGGCGGCAAACACCATGTACACCGGCCAGGGAATGTTAAAGCTCACATTCACAAAGGGGATGTACAGATCATGGGTCAGATACCCGTGGTTGCGCATGAGAACGGTAAAGACGATGGAGGCCGCCAGCTGCAGCAAAAATTTCTGCGGCGCGGTCAGGCCGGTGTTCTGCTTCTTCTTCACCTTAAAATAGTCGTCGATATAGCCGATAATTCCAAATACCAGGGCGAACAAAAACACAAAAGCGCCGCCGAAGCGCCCGGCTGTAAAATCTTTCCAGCCAAGCGCTCCCATCGCCACCGCAATTCCTATGACAAAGATCAGTCCGCCCATGGTGGGCGTGCCTTGCTTGGACATGTGCCACGTGGGCCCGATCTCCTTGATGGACTGCCCCGCCTTCAGCCGCCGCAGCACGGGGATCAGCACCTTGCCAGCCAGAGCGGCCGCCGCGAAGGCCACCGCGAAGCTGATAATCACTCGCATCTCTTTTGCACCCTCCAAAGCCCTTCGGCTCTTTTTTCGCCTGTCACAAGCGGATATTGTATCACAACACACCAGGGGTTTCCACTTCTAAATGCCACAAATTTTCAGACCTTCCTCCTGAAATATGCGGCTATCTCTTCCCGCTCATCCAGATGGTACTGCACACCGTCTATCTCCTGGTAGGTCTCGTGCCCTTTGCCGGCCAGCACCACCGTGTCCCCCGGCCGTGCCTCCTCCAGGGCTCGGCGGATGGCGGAGCGCCGGTCAGGCTCCACCAGATAGGGGGCGGTCTCCTCATCCTCCATCCCGGCCAGGATATCCCGGATGATGGCCTCCGGCTCCTCCGTGCGGGGGTTATCCGAGGTGACCACAACCAGGTCGGCCAGCGCCCCGGCGGCGGCCCCCATCATGGGCCGCTTGCTGCGGTCCCGGTCGCCTCCGCAGCCGAACAGGCAGATCACCCGACCGGCGGTGAAGTCCCGCACGGTGGTGAGGATGTTTTCCAGGGCGTCGGGGGTGTGGGCGTAGTCGATGATCACCGTGTAGTCGGCGGGCACATCCACCGCCTCAATGCGCCCCTTCACTCCCCGGGCGTTTTCCAGGGCCTTGGCCGCGACCCCCAGGGGCAGGCCCAGTGCCAGGCCGCAGGCCAGCACGCCCAGGGCGGTGTAGATGGTAAAGCCGCCGGGTATGGGCAGCTTTACCCGGGCGATTGCCCCCCGGCACACCGCCTCAAACTCCACCCGCCGGGGAAACAGGCGGATGTTCTTTGCGGTGAGATCCGCCTCGTCCTTGTTCTCCGAGTAGGTCACCGCCGGACAGTTCACCTCGCCCAGATAGCGCCGTCCCGCCTCGTCATCCAGGTTGAGCACCGCCGCGGCGCACTGGCGGAAGAGCAGGCCCTTGGCCCGGCGGTAGTCCTCCATGGTGGGGTGAAAGTCCAGGTGATCCCGGGTGAGATTTGTGAAAATTCCAACAGCAAAGGGAATGGCGTCCACCCGGTGGAGCACCAGGGCGTGGGAGGAGACCTCCATCACCACATGGGTACACCCGGCATCCGCCATCTCCCGCAGCAGCTTGTGCACCTCCCACGACTCGGGAGTGGTGCGGTGGGCTGGCAGCGACCGCTCTCCGATGAGGTTCTGGTTGGTGCCGATAAGCCCCACCTTTGCCCCTGCCGTTCCCTCCAGCATTGCCTTGAGCAAATAGGTGGTGGTGGTCTTTCCGTTGGTGCCCGTCACCCCGATCACAGTCAGCTCCCGGGCGGGGTTTCCAAACCAGTTGGCCGAGATCCGGGCCAGGGCCGCCCGGGGGTCGGGGGTGACCAGCCAGGGCCCCTCCCCCGCCGGGGCCCGGCGGCAGAGCACCGCCGCCGCCCCTCTCTCCAGAGCCTCTTCAATGTAATACTGTCCGTCCGTCTTATAGCCCGGCAGCGCCGCGAACAGGCAGCCGGGGATCATCTCCCGGGTGTCGTAGCAGATTCCTGTTATTTCCACATCCCGGACGGCCCGCTCCCGCAGTTCCACGCCGTCCAACAGGTTTTCAAGCTGCATACTCTCCCCCCGATTTGGGCAGCCCGGGGCCGGCGTCCGCTAGAAGCCCCAGCCGGCGCCGCCGCCCGAGTTGTCGATAAAATGCACCTCCACCGCGGTGCCCCGATCCACGCTGGTGCCCGCCTCCACGGACTGGCTGGAGGCCACGGTGCTGCTCCCGTAGTCGGTGGAGCCGCTGGCCTTGAGGTAGAGCCCCACCTCGGCCAGGGCCTGGCGGGCGGCCTCGGCGGTCTTGCCGGTTACGTCTGGCACCTGTACCTGATCGGTGGGCATCTCGGCCCCCATGTAGAGCACTACCTGGCTGCCGCCGGGAATGGTGGCGTTGGCAGCGGGAATCTGGCCGGTGACCGTCTCTCCGTCTCCCACAGTGCGCAGGGACAGGTTGGCGTTTTTCAGCTTGGTGGTGGCGTCGGCCAGGCTCAGGCCGGTGACGTTGGGCACCGTGGTATCCGCCTGGGCGGAGTAGCTCTTCTCCACCCCCAGGTAGTCCAGGATATTGCCCAGCAGCTCACCCGCCATGGGGGCGGCCATGTTGCCGCCGCTGATGTACCAGCCACCGGAGGTGTAGTTGCTGTTGGGCCCGGTGGGCTTGGGGTTGTCATAGGCCAGGAGGATAACCACCTGGGGATCGTCCGCCGGGGCAAAGCCCAGGAAGGAGACGATGGTGTGGTCCTCCTCACCGGTCTCGGAGGAACCGGTCTTGCCGCCGATGCGGTAGCCCTCCACCTTGGCGTTCTTGCCGGTGCCGCCGTCCACCACGCCCTCCAGGATGGTGCGGCAGCGCTCGCTGGTCTGCTCGCTGATGACCTGGCGCACCTCTACCGGATCCACGTGCTTAATCACGTTACCCTCCGGGTCGGTGATGTCGGACACCACATAGGGCTGCATCAAATGGCCGCCGTTGATGACGGCGGAGGCGGCGGTGATCAGCTGGATGGGGGTGACGTTGAAGCGCTGGCCGAAGGAGGCGGTGGCCAGGGAAGTCTCGCCGTAGGGGCCGGTAAACCAATCCCGGCTCCACACCAGGGAAGTATTGTCCGCCTCGCCCTGCATGTCGATGCCCGTCTTGCCGATCATGCCGAAGTTCTCCAGGTAGTCGTAGAACTTCTCCGCCCCCAGCCGCTGGCCGATGGCGATAAAGGCGGGGTTGCAGGAGTTGCCCACCGCGGTGGCCAGATCCTGATCCCCGTGGCCCTCCCGCTTGGAGCAGCGGATGGTGTAGTCTGCCACCGTCACGCTGCCCGAGCAATAGAAGTGGTCGCTCTCATTCACCACGCCCTCCTCCAGGGCGGCGGCCAGCACCATGGATTTAAAGGTGGAGCCCGGCTCGTAGGTATCCACAATGGCCTTGTTGCGCCATTGGTAGTTCTGCATCTGGCCCAGGGCCTCCTGGTAGGCCTCCTCACTGGCAGAGGGGTCGTTTTTCACAGTCTCCAAATAGGCGGCCAGCACCGGATCGGTCACCCCCCAGGGATCGTTGAGGTCGTAGGTGGGGGAGTTGGCCCAGGCCAGAATGGCGCCGGTGTTGGGGTCCATGGCGATGGCAAAGCCGCCGTCCTGGACTTCAAACATCTCCACCCCCTTCTCCAGAATCCGCTCACAGTAGTACTGGATGGTGGTGTCAATGGTCAGGGTCAGATCGTTGCCGTCCAGGGCGTCGTAGTACTCCTCAAAGCGGTAGAGCATCTCGGTGCCCTTGCCGTTTTTGGCGGTGACCACCCGGCCGGTCTCGCCGGCCAGCTCCTCCTCATAGATGGCCTCCATGCCGTAGGCGCCCTTGCCGTCGCTGTTGAAATTCACCCAGCCGATAACCTGGGCGGCCAGGCTGTTATAGGGGTAGTAGCGCTTGGTGGTGGGCATGAGGTAGATGCCGTGCTGCAGGTTGTTCTCCGTGATAAACTCCCGCACCGCATCCGACTCCTCCTGCTCCACCCGCCACTTGATCATCTCATACTGGGAGTTGGTCTTGGCCAGGCGTTTGAGGATGTCCTCCTCGTCCAGGTCTAGTATCTGGGCCAGGCTGGAGGCAATGAACTCGTTGGTGGGTTCGGGGTAGTCGGGGCCGTCCTCACCGTCCTCCGCGGCCTCCTCCACCTTCTCCCGATAGCTCTCCTGGGTCTCCACAATGTCCTTGGGGGAGAGCTGCACGTTGTACACCGTGGCGCTCATGGCCAGGGGGGTGCCCTTGCTGTCATAGATGGTGCCCCGGTTGGCCGATACGGTGGCGTCCCGGGTCTGCTGATCCAGGGCCCTGGCGGTGTACTCGTCGTACTTTACAATCTGGATCTCGTAGAGCTTTGCCAGCAGGGGGACAAAAGCGACCACGCCGAAGATAACCATCAGGCACAGGGTGCGCACCAGAATGGTGCGGTTTGCCCGGTGGTCCGGCTGCTGCCGGATCTCTCTGTTTACCCTTCTGCGCGCCATGGCGGGTTCACCTCACTAGGAAAATATCGCAGGAGGGCGTAAGAAAACTGCTTTTCTTACGCCCTCTCCATGGAAGGCCGCCCTCCGGCAGCCCGTTTTTTCTGTTTTGGGTCTGCAAATGAGTATATGGCTGTCTCTAGCGGAGATATTCCACAATCCGGGTAAAAATGGTCTTGACGCTGTCCACCGCCCCGGCCACGCCCCCGGTGGTCTCCTCCTGCTGGAACTGGGTCACGGTGTCCGGTTCAGAGAGATCCACATAGTAGACCTGGCTGCTCTGGGGCTTGACCATCCCCTGGGCGGTGACCTGTTCCTCAATGGTGCCCAGGTCGTAGGCCAGCTCGTACTGGGCCCGCAGCTTGGCCTCCTCGGTCTTGAGGGTAGTCATCTGGCTGTTGAGCTCCACCACGCTCTCCGAGATGGTGGTAAGCTGCACATAGCTAAACAGCAGCAGCACGGCGAACACGCCCACGGCCAAAAAGCCCACCACGGCGAAGACAGAGACCTGACCGGCAGGACGTACCTGCACCCGGGGGCGTACCACCGCCCGCTGGCGGGGCCGTACCTGGGGGCGGGGCTGGAGAACCTGCTGCTCCTCCAACTGGCGCACCGCAGAGCCGTCATAGGCTCTGTAGGGCACCTTTCCATAGGAGGCAGGTGCGCGATATCTGTCCCGTGCCTTGGCCGCAGTTGCCATAATTGTGTTCACTCCGTTTCTCTTAG
>CALVIY010000087.1 GCA_944331955.1 uncultured Bacilli bacterium | reverse complement strand
GCCTGCGCGCCAGAAGAGCAACAAAAGCAGGCGGGCGCGGAGGTTGGCGAGTATTATATCGAAGTTTCCGAAACGGAAGAATACCTTCTTACGCTCAAAGATGACGGCGGCGCAAGCCTTTCCGTCGGCGAAGAATTGTCCGGGACCTATGGGTTGAACGGGACCGCGCTGACGCTTACCTTTCCGCAAGAGGGTTCAGACGATCTGGTGCTCGATGCGGAGTACGATGAAACGAGCATTTCGCTTACATACAACGATACCGAAATGGAGTTTTTGAAAAAGATCTATTATACGGTAGACTTTGAAACGGGCGGCGGCACGCAGATTGAAAGTGTGCAGGTGCTGAACGGGAAAAAAGTCGAGCGGCCTACAGCAGACCCCGTGCGGACAAACGGTGAATTTGAAGGCTGGTACAAGGACAGCGCGGGTAGTGAAATCTTTGATTTTACCTCGGAACGAATCACTGCGAACACGACTATTTATGCGAAATGGGGATATACGAACACGTTGACCTATGGCGGAGAAAGCAATGTGAGCGGTACGGTCACCGTAAAAGAAGGTGAAGGCTATACGCTGGAAGTGCCCGATATAGCGGATGAATACGATTTTCTCGGCTGGTTTACGGAAGACGGGGTACAGTTGACGGACGAGGAGGGCGAAAGCCTTTCGGCGTGGGATACAAAGTTCGGCAATATAACGGTATATCCCCGCACTGAACTCGCGTTGACCTATGTTTACAACGAAAAAACGGATTCCTACGAAGTTACCGGGAGCGACCGCACACGCGAAATGTCGGCCATAGAGATCCCCGCATATTACCGCGACGGAAAGCCCGTTACAGCCGTATATGATTTTTCGGGACATGAAAATCTTGTGGGCGTATCCATCCCCGCAACCGTTACGGAAATCGGGGAAACGGCATTCGCGGAATCTCCTTTGCTCGAAGAGTATACGGTCTATGCGGTTGACGGCGTCGGCGAGCCCGCATATACATCGGAGAGCGGCGTCATTTTCAGCGCTGACGGAACGGAGCTGTGCCTCTATCCCGTCGCTAAAAAGGACGAAACATACACCGTTCCGCAGTCGGTCATGAAGATCGCGCCGAGTGCATTCCGCGATATAAACCGTGGGAGCGCATATTCTCCGGACTATGTAGGGGTTTTGCAAAAGATAATTTTACCAGTCAATTTGCAGGAAATCGGAGAGTATGCTTTTTATCAGCGAAATAATTTGAAAACGGTGGAGTTTTCGGGCGCGCCGCTACAGGCATGGACGATCGGCGATTATGCCTTTTACGAAGCAGGGCTGACGGAATTTCCTTTCAATAGCGATAAGCTGCGGGCGATCGGCGACTATGCTTTCTATGGCGCAAGAATGGGATATTATTCCGCGATGTTTTTTGATAAAATTACGTTGGCGGAAGGGTTGGAAACGATCGGGGAAAGTGCGTTCTTTCAGCTCAAACAATATGGTAAGAGTTGGGAGATCAATATCCCTAACAGTGTGACGAGCATTGGCAAAAACGCATTCGGTTGGAGTTCCGTCAGTACAGTGACGTTCGGCGACAATGCGCAGATAACGGAATTGGCGGAAGGGCTTTTCGATCAATCAGAATTAGAGTACATTGAAATTCCCGCGAGCGTCAAAACGATCGGTGCCGATGCTTTCAGTGGGTGTGCAAGCCTTACGGAATTGGGGATACCCGAAGGTGTTACAAGCATTGGAGACGGGGCGTTTGCGAGTATGACGTCTTTGGAGACAATTTCCCTGCCGTCGACGCTTACACAGCTCGGCGACGATGTGTTTTTGCTTTGCTCGAAACTCGACCTTTCCGAGAGAGATGTGAAGGACAGCAGTGCGGTAAAAGTCAAGGATGGCGTGCTGTATTCGGGTGATATGACGCGCCTTCTGTTCTATCCGTCGGCAAAGACGGACGAAACCTATGACATGCCGGAGAGCGTTACGTCTATCCCCACAAGGGCTTTCTATAGCCATGCGTATTTGAAAAATATCACACTTTCGCCCAATTTAACGGAGATCTCCAATTATGCGTTTGCAAACGTTCAGAACGGCGGAAAGATAATCATTCCGGCATCCGTTACAAAGATAGGGCAGGAAGCATTCAACAACGCATATTTCGAAACGATTGAATTCGCCGACGGCTGCAAACTCACTTCCATCGGATATATGGCATTTTCATTTGTACATGTGCAGAGCATCGTGCTGCCGCCCGTCTCGTCTGTCGATTTGAACAGTATGTTCGGGAATTGGGGCAGTGACAAAACTGATCTTTTAACATACCTCTCTTTTGCGGAAGGAACGGAAACTTTGACGGGTAAAATTTCAAATATTTCGCTGGAAGAGATCGTGTTGCCGACTACTTTGACGAGTATCGACAAAGATGCGTTTTTGAGTTGTTCGAGCCTGCAAACGATTACTATCGGCAGCCAGGCAGTCGCGGATATTTTGCTCGACGGCGGAATTTCCGAAACGGTTACTACCATAAAGCTCAAAGATGGCATAAAGGCAAGCATCGACGGGTTTGAAACGGGCGCAACGCAGGATGGGTACGTCATCTATATGAGAGCGCAGCAGGCATAATTGGTCGGGGCGGGATATGCGCCTTCAAGCGCATATCCCGTTTGTAACAGAGGTATCGGATGAAAAATACAATCATTTGTGGTTTGGTCGGCATAATACTTTTGTGTGGTTCTATCTGCACGGGCAGCATTTCGGTATATGCGGACAACGACTTTAACGAAGGCACCTATACAGTCAGCGTTTCTAACGATATGCCGATGGGCAAAAACAATATTTCGGATACGGCCCTTTTGGAAAAACAGAACGGCGTGTATTACTTGTCGCTGACGTTCAACGTCGCAAAATTGGACGACATCCGCTTGGAGATCGACGATAAAACGGTGGGCAGGCAAATTACGGAAGAGAACGGTGACACGGCGACGTATTGCTATACGCTGTCGGAGAGTAACATTTCATCCCCGCTTCCGTTCGTGGCAGACGTAGTGCCGATGGGACAGAGCGGCTTGAATAGTGAAATTAAAGTTACAGTCGATTTATCTTCCGCAGAAAAAACGAGCGATACCGTCGCAAACCGGGGTGAACGCCCTGCGGAGTTTGTTCCGACACTTCTGACCAATGCGGGAGGCGAGTATGTGCTGGAAACAGGTACGACTTTTACTATCCCATCAGCCACAGCGGTGCTTGGCGGCGAAAGTTGCGAAGTAACGTTCTCCGCTTACTATGTGAGCGGAGATGAGTTGCAGTCCGTTGAATCCGAAAATAATCAGTTATATCTTGCCAAAAAGGGCGAATATCGTAT
The DNA here is from genome assembly GCA_944331955.1 of uncultured Bacilli bacterium. Classification (GTDB taxonomy): domain Bacteria; phylum Bacillota_I; class Bacilli_A; order RF39; family UBA660; genus Onthousia. The sequence continues at coordinate 3,059 of CALVIY010000087.1, read as the reverse complement.
TGTTTACAGGGCAAACAGCCCGTTGTATAAAACATCTGCGGGCAATGATACCTATACGGAGTATATCGTAAAAGTCATTTCGGATACAGGTGTTTCACCGCTTGCAAAATTTGAGGATATAAAAGATATTTTGCCGGAAGAGACAACCTTGCAAGCGAGCCGTATTACATCGGGTACTCTGTATAATACAGCCGCAGAACGGATGAAGACGGTATCCGATCATTATGAGGTCTTTGACGTCAATCTCTATGATGCGGGTGGGAATACAATCAAATTGTCGGATACCGTTCGTATCGGTATTTCGGAAAATTCCGAATATGTCGGAGAGGAAATAGAAGTATATTATCTGAACGAGAGCGGAATGCTCGGCAAATTGACTTGTGCGGAATTAAACGGCTATATAGAGTTTGAAACGGACAGGCTCGGAACATTCATCGTCTGTATTCCCGGCGTGGCGTTCGTCATGCCGATGTGGGGGTATGCCGTAATTCTCGTCGCGTGTGTACTTGTGGTCGCTGCGGCTGTAACGGTTACGGTCATACTTGTCCGCAGAAAGAAGAAAGCGAAGAAAGTGGCATAAAAAATCAGCGTAAAAGATTGAAGTATCGTATGGGCTGTGATATACTTTATATGCTATAGGATCCCGATTGACAAAGAAGCAGGAGAGTACGCTTAGGAGATTGGGAAAAGCGGATCGATCAATATATCCTTCAAGGAGACGGCAATACCGTAGATATCAGTTTTTGGGCGAATAATTCGATATATGAGGACGAAGAAATACAAGAAGTTTTGAGTTCGCTCATGGTGAAATACAGTGCCGTCTATACAGATGCGGCATGATTGTTTTCGCGGAAATAACGGAATAAAGAAAACAGAAAGGGTAAGGAGCTGACGTCAGGCTCCTTACCCTTTTCAGTGCTGAACGGACAATATTCGATTATTATTCCAAGGCTTTTATTCCGGGGTTATAAAAGTAAACGAACAAGGCGGGAAAAGTGAAAATATTGAGAAAAAAGCGGAAAATACCCCGCCAAAGGGCAAAGAAATGTCCTTATATATATGGAGGGATATTTTTATAAACTCAAAAAAGGAGGGTGAGTTATGAAATAAATCAGCTGAGGGATATAAGAAGGGAGGCAAAAGAGTGCTGTTACGGAATGACAGGCAAGTAAAAGAAAAAAGAATAGAGGAAAAGGATTGGACGAAAACAGACTGGAAAAATTTACGTTCTACGAAATTTATGCAACAATCATAGACGAAATGAAGGATGAGGAGGCGGGCAGAATGATAAGGCGTATCTGTTCGTATATGTTCGGAAACGGAGAAATCGAAGAGATAACGGATAAGCGGGAAAAATATATGTCGGAGAAAAGGTAAAAGCTGTATCGCCTACCGGAAAACGGAATTGGAGGTATAAAAGTACAAGGGCAATAAAGATTATTTATAAGTTTGTAGGCGCGGTCAACCTGCAATAGAAAGAGACAGAAAAGGCACGGGCAGACTGAAAACTTGGCTCTGCCCATTGTGTCCTCTCCGATATCTTACGAGGATAAGAAAAATGCCGTAACCTGCATTTTTGAGCCGCCGCTACGCGCCGATAACTCGCGGGAAACCTGCGATTTCAATCTTCCTAATTCCTTGTCCATTCAATTTTGATTTATAGAACAGAAAAAATTAAGTGACAAATAATTTAATTAGGCGGATTATTTTTAGAAACTGATTTTCTATATTCTCGAGGAGTTACTCCGACGTTGTTTTTAAAAACTTTAGAGAAATAATTATAATCGGGTATGCCGATTTTTGTACAAATTAAATAAATAGGATCATCCGTCGATTCTAACATGTTTTTAGCATTATTTATACGCTTTTCTGTAAGATATTGGTAGAATGGTTTACCAAAAAAGTCTTTAGAAAGCCGATATAATTTATTTTTCGAAATTTTAAATTTATCGCAAATATTTTCGACTGTGATATTTTGTTGCAAATTTTCGTTTAAATAATTTTCTAAATTACAGATTAGAAAATTTTTTTCCGGCGAAATCATTTGTGATATCCATAGATAATATGTACAAATACGCAATATATGCATTGCCGAATGAACCGTACTTTTGTTGAAAAAAATTAATTTTGAATATGCATCCTGCAGTTCTTCTTTATCCAGACGATAAGATTTAGAACATTTTTCGATATAATCAAAAGAAGTTAGATTTGCATTTTTGTCCAATACCTGTCCGAACATCATATAGCCTAATAAAATGTCATTGTATAAAATAGGCGTTGCAACATCAACAAGACCGGCGTGACAGTAGTGGAAGACAGGCGCTTTCTTTTGATAAGAAAGCTTGCAAACTTCAATATCCGATTGTAGGCAAGCGGCTGCTCCTTCTGGGGTTGATTTGATAAGTTCACAAAAACGAGGTATATTTTTAGGATAATAAGCGAGTTGGTTATTTTCGGCGTCCCACAAACTAACGGTTAAAGAAGTTACTTCGTAAAAATCTTTTAAGATTTCATTTAGCTGTTTGAGATCAAAGTGTATGAGCATAAATTCCCTTCCCCCCCCCATTTTTACAATTTTATTATACAGGACAGAGTGAGCTTTGTCAATATCAATAGAAATATATTCAATAAAACGGGAAGATAATACTATATTTAGGATGATTTTAACTATAAATGGAAGAACTTATTTGCTATAATGATTACAAAGAGGAGGGAATAAAATGGATATATGGAAATACTTAACGAACCCATCGGTAAATGATGCTTTGCCGCCCCGATCATATTATGTGCCGTGTTCATCCGAGGAGGAGGCTCAAAGCAACGGCGTGCCTGAAAGCATAACAAGTTTGGATGGCTTATGGGATTTCTGCACTTTAAAAGATGTTTCCGAATGGTCTGGAAATTCTGATATTCCTTTTTCTGAAAAAATTAGTGTGCCGTCATGTGTTCAATGGGAAGGTTACGATGAAATGCAGTATGTGAATTTACGATATCCTTTCCCATATGATCCTCCTTATATTCGTAAAAATAATCCCGTGTTTTGTTATTGTATAAAGATT
>CALVIY010000086.1 GCA_944331955.1 uncultured Bacilli bacterium | reverse complement strand
ATCTTTGATAAAGAGCGAACTGCTCGGACCCGGCTCTGAAATTTCTATACCCGATAAAGAGCATGAACTGGTAACGAACTCTCCTGATGTCAGGTATTCAATCGGCATTCTGTTTCCCAGAAACAATAAACTGAATGCCGATAATGGTGACACGGCAAAAGTTGAAGCGTCTTCAGATGATGAAGATCTTGAGGCCGAATTGCCGTCGGACGGTGATCATGCGGAGCATACAAAAGACACGGATTTGACACTACCTGCGGAAGAAGATAACCTGGACGAAGAGATCAGTTTAGCAGCTCAGAACATGCCGTCATCTATGGGATATACTTTTCTGGTTTCCCAAGATGTGTCGAGCCTTATCTGCCAAGTTGAGTTTGCAACTTATAGGCAGGCAAAGATGCCAGACTGTAGAATTCCTTTTTTCCCGGATTCTCCAGAGACATATTGTGTACCGAGCCAATTGTCATCGTATATCTTCTATGACAAGGAAGAAGGCACTTTAAAACTTTTGACCGGATTAAACAGAAAAACGGTTTCACAGTTGCGCGAAAAAGATTTTCTGGACGGGGAAGAATACGGTATTTTTTCAGCCATGTATAAACTGTGTGATCAATTAAAAGGCGGATATGTTCGTATTCCTCATTCCGTTGCCGTTACGGTAGATTTTTCAGGCGGAGACTATGTCGATGATAATAAAAGGCTCGACGAGACAAGCGCAAAGATAACAGCATTAAAGCGAAAGATTAAAGACAATCTGTATTCGATCACCGTGATGCTCGTTAATGACGATGATGAAAAGTCTAACGGGACTCGGTGCCTGTTTCAGCCGGTTATCAAAATCTGCGCGGAGGACAACGACTTTACCTTTTGTGAATATGCCCAAATGGCAGATTTTGATTTGTTGGATAGTGAAGAACAGTCCCTGGAACTGCAGTACAGAAATAAAAAAGTATATGGAACCGGCCTGGGAACTTCGGTAAATTGGGAAATAGATGAAAACGGAAGAGGAACTATATTCAACGACTTTTTACCTGAAGTTGAAGTTCCGTCAATGGATTTCGGAATCCCGAAAGATTCGGGAGTCGATATACAAGCGTTGTCAATGTACTTCCTGTCCGATCTTGATAAGAGTGAGAAAGAAAATAAGATTGGCGGACTTTCTACCGTTATCCGCGCCTACGGCAACTGGATAGAATTACTAAAAACTCGCATGGACTCGCTCGAAACACGGTATCTTGCTTCTGCAGAAGTGAATATCAACGGATGCCTTTCTGCCAAAGCGCGAATGGAAGAAGGTTTGAGAGTTCTAAAAGAAAACAGCATGGCATGGGATGCATTTTCATTGGCGAACAGGGCCATGCTTATGCAAAGGATCCATTTGGATATTCAAAGTAAGACCTCAAATATTGACCGGTATCCCGGTGACGAAGACCTTTCAAAAATATTAGATGCTTTGGATTACTCTGATGCCGACGGTCAGTTTACCGGGAGAAATAGACACAACTGGAGACTGTTTCAGATTGCCTTTTTACTTATGAGCATTCCGTCAATCGTAGATGACCAAAATCCGCAAAGAGATATCGTCGATCTTATTTGGTTTCCTACGGGTGGCGGTAAAACAGAGGCATATCTTGGCCTGACTGCATTTACGATTTTTTATAGGAGACTGGCGCATTTGCCGCAATCTGGCGGAACAACCGTGATAATGCGATATACGCTCAGACTCTTGGCGGCACAGCAGTTTACCAGAGCAGCAACATTGATATGCGCCTGCGAATATATTAGGAACGATGCTACTTCCAGGCGCCCTCAGTACGGGCGATATCCGCTTGGCACTTCGGAAATAAACATTGGACTCTGGATTGGTCGAGACCATACTCCCAATACCGATTCAGATGCCAAAAAGCATTTGGAAAAGTTGCAAGAGGCACAGCCTCAAAGTATCCAGTATGCTAAAGAACAGCACAATAAATTTCAGGTATTAAAGTGCCCTTGGTGCGGAACCAAGCTCGTCAAGGACAGAGCTGGCGGAAGAACCGTAGGAATGTTTGGATATCGCATGCGCAACAATCGCCATTTTGAGCTTTTCTGTCCTCAAGAAAGCTGTTTTTTCAATCAGCAAGGCAAATTGCCTGTGCAGATAGTTGACGAGGAATTGTACGCCAATCCGCCCACGCTTCTCTTCGGAACCGTAGATAAGTTTGCCATGATGCCGTGGAAGAAAGATATTGGGGCTTTTTTCGCAGCAGGTACAGAAAACAGAGTGCCAGAGTTGATTATCCAAGATGAATTGCACTTGATTTCCGGACCGCTCGGCACAATGGTAGGCTTATATGAATCTGCTATCGATGCTTTATGCAGGAAAAACGGAGCCAGGCCTAAAATCGTAGCGTCAACGGCAACAATCAGGAGGGCCAAGGAGCAATGTTCTGCTCTTTACGATCGGGATGTAAAACAGTTTCCGCACCCTGGACTTGATGCTGAGGACTCCTTTTTTGCGCGTGAATCCGTGATAAACTATGGTCAAAATGTTTATGGCCGCAAGTATATCGGGTTAATGCCAGCGGGAAAAACAAAGGCAATGATGGAGGTAAGATCCATTGCTGCTCTTATGCAAAAAATTAATACCATGGATTTACCGGATGAAGTGAAGGATAAATTTTGGACACTTACCGTATATTTTAACAGCTTAAAAGATCTGGGTAAGTGCTCCACGCTCGTGGACGATGACGTCAAAGATTTTATCAAGAGAACTGCTTATCGGCTGGGCACAGCAAAAGACGCCCGGAAAATTGCCAGAGCAGATGAGCTTACAAGTCGTGTTAACACAACCCAACTGAACGAAACATTGGATAAGCTGGAAAAAGTGTGTTACTCCGAGGAAAATATCGAGAATGGACGTTACGCCTCCAACGTGTTACTTGCGACCAATATGATTTCGGTGGGAATTGATGTGGCACGACTAAATGTGATGCTGCTTGTAGGACAACCGAAGCTCACGAGTGAATACATTCAAGCATCGAGTCGCGTGGGCCGTTCTTATCCCGGAATTGCTTTTGCCATGTATGACGGGTCAAAAAGCCGTGATCGCTCACATTATGAGCAGTTCAAGGCTTACCATGAATCCTTCTACAGGTATGTTGAACCGACTGGCGCTACACCGTTTTCAAAACCTGCCAGAGACAGGGCTTTGCACGCTGTCTTGATATCTATGATGAGAAATCTGGAAGTTGACTTGAGTGCAGATAAAGGCGCTGCAAAGTTTACGCGAGACAGATTCGCAAGCAGAATCTCCGAATTGAAATCTTATATCATTAACAGAGCAAGGGACATATCGTTTAGGTTGAATCCTGATATGCAGGATGAAGCAGAGGCGATAGCGCTCGAGGTGGATTCCGTCTTTGAGACATGGGAGCAGCTGGCGACAAATTATGACGAGGAGCATTTCTTTTATGGAGAAAAGTTCTTGATGAGATCGCCAGATGACGGAGAAGGTCGCTTGCTTAAACCGTTCAATACAAGTCGAAAAGACCCGGCCATTGACACCATGACATCTATGAGAAATGTTGACTCTACAGTTGCCGGAAATGTGTTAATTTGGGAGGAGGAGTAGCAGAATGGAGCTGGATGCCGCAAAAAAAGTGCCTTTGAACAGATACACGCATTCCGTGCGCGCTTCTCAGGCTGTCCTTCAATACGGAGTCGGAGCAATGGTGGACTTTCCAAACCAAACATTGATGACTGCTGCGCCGGAATATTGGAAGGAGCAGGTAGTTCAAATTCACGATGAGCGGTTGGAGAAAGTGCTTCATGTAGATTATTTGGGACTTCCAGCGGGACAGGATGATCTTAACGGCAGAGACGGCATTTCATATGCCAGATTCCCAGAGTGGTACTTTTGCCCTAAATGCAGGAAATTTCAGCCCATAACGGATTGGGTTAAAGAGTATAGGAAAAGAGCAAGGCAAAAACAACTAAATTCCGATCCTGACATGGTGAAGTTTTTACAATGCCCTACTTGTAGACAGGATCTTGTCGTTACCCGTATCGTGGTAGCTTGTGAGTGTGGACATATTGATGACTTTCCGTGGGTTCAATGGGTTCACTGCAGGAACATGATCGGAGGACCGAAAGAAATATGTGCGCATCCGTCTCTTACATTCAAAACGAGTGCGTCGTCTACGGAAGGGCTCGAAGGTTTGACGGTATCATGTGAGTCTTGCCATGCGCGAGCGACACTCAAAGGTGCATTCGATAAGGATATTTTGCAAGAATTAGATGTTAAGTATCAAGGAAAATATGATTTCCGGTGTACCGGTCGCCATCCTTGGAAGCATATGCGGGAGAAATGCGGTAAGTATCCGAGAGTATTACAGCGAGGCAGTTCGTCCGTCTATTTCCCGATTACGGCAAGCTCGCTGGTTATTCCTCCGTATTCCAGCATGATCACAAAGAAAGTAGAGAGCAGCACTGCGTTCTCGAAATGCAAAGACGCAATTTCAAACTACAAAAAGAGCACAGTAATTCCGAAAGAATATTTGCCAGCAATGGTAAAGGAGCTCGTTGAACAACATTTAAATGAGATAGCCTTGGAAATTGGCATAGCGGCAGAAAAGGTCCGACCGATATTGGAACGCAGATGGCTGGGCTCTGAAAATGAAGAGGACTATTCCACATCCAGCGTAAAATACCGCGCAGAGGAGTATGAAGCACTCAGCGGAGAAGTATCTTTGCCTGTTGATGACTATGGGGATTTCCTGCGTGAAGGTACAAATATCGACGATTACGCGATTCCGCATGTTAAAAGTATTTCGTTAATACATAAAGTGAGGGAAGTTCAGGCACTGACCGGGTTTTCCCGCCTTAAACCGGTTGAGTCAGACGGCAACACCGACGAATCCGAACACATTGTTTCGGTAAAAGAGAAAGAAACAAACTGGTACCCTGCATATGAAGTTCGGGGAGAGGGCATCTTTGT
>CALVIY010000085.1 GCA_944331955.1 uncultured Bacilli bacterium | reverse complement strand
GCGCAGGCGCACGTAGTGCACGGTTTCGGCCTCCGGCATGCCGGCGGGCAGGGGCAGCTCGATGCGCGCCGTGGCCCGGCAATCCGCCCACACGTCCCGCCGCAGCGCGAGCGTGAGGAAGGCGCAGTCCAGTTTTTCGGCCGAAGAATAGGCGTCGGCGGTCAATTCGGTTTCCTCTTTGACGGCGGCGATGACCCAAAGCTCCGCCACGGCGGTGAGCTCGGCGGTGTCCTCGCCGGTAAGGACGGCTTCGGCCGAGATCACCCGGCAGCGCGCACAGGCCGATTCCGCCCCCTCGGGCAGCTCGGCTTCGGCCTCGAAGGGCAGCGAAAACGCCGCCTGAGTGGGAATGCCGTCCGGCCCGGCGAACAGCACCTCGGCGCACAGAACGCCGTTTACAGAGGCATTTGCGCCGCTGACCGCCACGCCGCTGATGCGGCAGAAGGCGGAAGTGGAAAGGATTTCTGCGGCGCTCTGGGGAAGGTGGATGTCTTCGGTGAGGGTCAGCTCGTCGTCGGCGCGCACGGTGTGGCACAGCGCGGCCGGGCGCTTCAGCAGCTCGACCACCCCCGCCCCTTCGATGCCGGAAAGCACCGCTGCGCTGCACTGGGGCAGTACGGTGTAGCGCAGCGAAAGCTCGATGCGCACGTTGATGGTGCCGTTTGTGACGGTGTGGCGAAGCTCCGAGACCACGGGGTCGACCGTGACGGGCGCGCCGGCCGGAAGGTCGGGGCAGGCCGCTTCGTTCGAAAAGGCCGCCGTGGACTCAAAGCCGTGGATGCCGCCGTCGGGGTCGGCGTATACCACGGAAAGGGTCACGCCGCCGTCGCAGGAAAGGCCGGACTCGGTGGTGCGGCCGGAAGCCGTGGCCGACGCGCCGATGGAGAGCACGCGCCCAACGGCGTTCATGCCCACGGGCGGGGCGAGCACCCCTTCGGCGGCGGCGCGCGACACGTGGACGATGGGCGCGCCTTCATAGAGCAGGGTAGCAGTGGTGATTTCCATGGAATGAATCCTCCGCATTTGGTATTTTTAGACAGTTTATGCTCGAATGCGGGGGGTTATGAGCAGAGCGAACGCTGCGCCTTTGCACAGTGCCCTTGTGCTGCCGCCGTATTTGCCCCGTAAGCGCGCTTGTACCGCTTGCGAGCCCCAAGGGAAGGAGAAGCGCACAAAAGCCGTTTGCAGGCCGTTTTTTGGCCTGTAAAACCAAATAATGCTTTTCAAGCCCAAGGGTTTATAGTATAATATTAAATAAGAAAGCTTAGAACACAGTTTTTATTTTTTTGCTCCGGCGGCTTTTGCCGGGAAAGGAAGATTTTATGCGCGATAACCACGAAGACGGCATTCTGAACGAAGGCGAAGCGCGGGAGTTCCAGTACGACGGCGAACATGACGTCAGCGAGGTGGACAGCGTTGCAGCGCAGCTCGCCGGCGAGGACGCCCCGGTGGACGACACACTCTCTGACGACGAGCGCTCGGCGATCGAAGCGGTGCGCGCCGCGCCCAAGGCGGCCTCCAGCCATTACGACGCTTCCGACATCCAGGTGCTCGAGGGATTGGAGCCCGTGCGGGTGCGCCCCGGTATGTACATCGGCTCGACCGATGTCAGGGGCCTGCACCACCTGGTGACCGAGGTGGTGGACAATTCCATCGACGAGGCGCTGGCGGGCTTTTGCACCGACATCGACCTGACCATCCACGCAGACGGCTCCATTTCCGTGCGGGACAACGGCCGCGGCATTCCGGTGGACATCCACCCCGTGCACCAAAAGTCTGCGCTGGAACTGGCGCTCACGGTGCTGCACGCCGGGGGCAAGTTTGGCGGCGAGGGGTACAAAATGTCCGGCGGATTGCACGGCGTGGGTGTTTCGGTCGTCAACGCCCTTTCCACCAAGCTCGTGGCCGAGGTGCGCCGGGGCGGCGAGACCTACCAAATGGAATTTTCCCGCGGGCAGGTCACCAAGCCTTTGACCGTGGTGGGCCCGGCGGAGGACACCGGCACGACCATCACCTTCACCCCTGACCCCGAAATTTTTGAGACCTGCGATTTTTCGCTCGAGCTCATCACCGGCCGCATGCGCGAAATGGCCTTTTTGAACCGCGGGGTGACCATTACCGTCAAAGACGAGCGGGTGGACTCCTTTAAAAAGTACCATTACGACGGGGGCATCATCTCCTTTGTGAAGTACCTGAACAAAAACCGCGACACCCTGCACCCCGAGCCCATCTACTTCAGCGCCGAAAAGGACGGCTCCATTGTAGAGGTGGCCATGCAGTACAACGACGGCTACCAGGAGAACGTGCTCAGCTACGCCAACAACATCAACACCCACGAGGGCGGCGCGCATTTGATGGGCTTTAAGGCCGCGCTCACCCGGGTGATCAACAACTACGGCATCAAGTACAAGATCTTAAAGGAAAACGACAAGCTCTCGGGCGAGGATGTGCGCGAGGGGCTGGCGGCCATCGTTTCGGTCAAGCTGCGCGAGCCGCAGTTTGAGGGCCAGACCAAGACCAAGCTCGGCAATTCTGAAATGCGCCCCCTGACCGACGCGGTGGTGGCCGAAGGGCTGACCAATTACCTGGAAGAGAACCCGCAGGTGGCCCGCGCCATTTTAGACAAGTGCATGCAGGCTTCCCGTGCGCGCGAAGCGGCGCGCAAGGCCCGCGAGCTCACCCGCAGAAAGAGCGTGCTGGAGTACTCCGCACTGCCGGGCAAGCTGGCTGACTGTTCCGAAAAGGACGCTTCGCAGTGCGAGATCTACCTGGTGGAGGGCGACTCGGCAGGCGGCTCGGCCAAGATGGGGCGCGACAAGCGCATCCAGGCCATTTTGCCGCTGCGCGGCAAGATCCTGAACGTGGAAAAGACCCGGCTGGACCGCATTCTTTCCAACAACGAGATCAAAAACATGATCACGGCCTTCGGCGCGGGTGTGGGCGAGGACTTCAACGTCGAAAAGCTGCGCTACCACAAGATCATCTGCATGACCG
>CALVIY010000084.1 GCA_944331955.1 uncultured Bacilli bacterium | reverse complement strand
TTATTAACATTTGCAGTTGTTGATCCACTTCCACTAGTAGCTCCACTGCTTGAATAAGTAACATCACAACTTCCACTACCACTATCAGTACAACTTCCTCTTGTTACTACATATCCACTATACCAAGTATTATTAGTATAATTTGCTAAGCCACTAATACTAGTAGAATTTCCTATATTACTAGCACCATTTTTCTTCTTTAGAAGTACTGATAAACTAGGAGCCGTTCTATCTAGTTTTACTGTATAACTTCCACTAGAAGTATTACCAGCAGCATCTTCTACAGTATATGTAACAGTAGTAGTACCTTCACTATTAACATTAGAAGTTGTAGAACCACTTCCACTACTTGCACCACTGTTTTTATAAGATATATCACAATCTCCGCTGCCACTATCAGTACAACTTCCTCTTGTTACTACATATCCACTATACCAAGTATTATTAGTATAGTTAGCTAAACCACTAATATCTGTTGAACTACCTACATTACTTGCCCCATTTTTCTTCTTTAAAACTACTGATAAACGAGGTTTTGTTCTATCAAGTTTTACTGTATAACTCTTACTAGTACTATTTCCTGCTGCATCACTTACACTATATGTAACAGTAGTAGTTCCTTCATTATTAATATTAGAAGTTGTAGAACCACTTCCACTACTTGCACCACTGTTTTTGTAAGTAACATTACAACTACTTACTTTATCCCTACAATTACCTCTTGTTACTACATAACCACTATACCAAGTATTGTTTGTATAGTTTGCTAAGCCGCTAATATTAGTAGAATTTCCTACATTACTAGAACTTGTCTTTTTCTTAAGAAGTACTGATAAACTAGGGGCCGTTCTATCTAGTTTTACAGTATAACTTCTACTAGTAGTATTACCAGCAGCATCTTTTACTGTATATGTAACAGTAGTAGTACCTTCACTATTAACATTAGCAGTTGTAGAACCTCTTCCACTACTTGCACCACTGTTTTTATAAGATATATCACAACCACTTATATTATCACTACAACTTCCCCTTGCTACAACATATCCACTATACCAAGTATTGTTTGTATAATCTGCTAAATTATTTATATTAGTAGAGTTACCTATATTACTAGAACTATTTTTCTTCTTTAAAACCACCGACAAACTAGGAGCCGTTCTATCTAGTTTAACCGTATAACTCTTACTAGCAGTATTACCTGCCGGATCCGTTACTCTATATGTAATAGTTGTTGTACCCTCACTATTAATATTAGCAGTCGTACTACCACTTCCACTACTAGCGCCACTACTTGTATAAGTAACTTCACAACTACTTACTTTATCATTACAACTTCCTCTTGTTACTACATAACCACTATACCAAGTATTATTAGTATAATTTGCTAACCCACTAATATTAGTAGAATTTCCTACATTACTAGCACCATTTTTCTTCTTTAGAAGTACTGATAAACTTGGAGCAGTTCTATCTAGTTTTACAGTATAAGTTGCAGTAGTAAAATTACCTGCTTTATCTGTTGACGTATATGTAACAGTAGTTACACCTTCACTATTAATATTAGCAGTTGTAGAACCTTTTCCACTACTAGCACCACTTGTTTTATAAGTAACATCACAACCAGCACTATCACTACAACTTCCTCTTGTTACTACATAACCATTATACCAAGTATCATTAGTATAATCTGCTAATCCACTAATATCAGTAGAATTACCTATACTACTAGCATTCTTTTTCTTCTTTAAAACTACTGATAGACTAGGAGGAGTTCTATCTATTATATATTTATCTCCTGTTACACTACATGTATTACCATATTCATCATATAATGTTACTTTTACTTGATGAGAGCCTTCTGCCTCCAAAGCAACCTTACCATTCGCACTACCTACAAATGCTTGAGATAAAGGTACCCCACTATCTGTAACATCACTAACTTCATATCTATATGTATTTTTAGGTACTTTAATACTTAAGTTTACATTTTTATTAGAATATAAATCATCAACATTACTACTAATATCTACTCCAGCACAATCTATTCCTTTATATATAGAATACTTACCAGACTTTCTATCAGCCATATTTCCATTATTATCTATTGCATAACCTGTAATCTCATATGTACCTAACTCTGTAAATCTTATCTTAACAGGACTACTATATGCAGTATAATCTATTTCTTTATAGTCCTCACCATCTTTAGTAATAATATATTTATAAGATTTAACTTTTTCATTATCAGTTACTGTCATAGTAACATCTATTGAACTTTGACTACTTTTTTCATTTGGACTAAATTTAATAACTGGTTTTGACTTATCCCCTTTTGTCTCATAACCATCATCATCACAAACTAAAAAAGCATAATACTGATAATCTTTATCTGAATATTTTTGTACAGTAACACCACTCTTTACATTATTACAAACATTATCATTCCTATCTTTTATAGGATCTATATATTTTTCATTTATTAAAACTTTTAATGTTACTGTAGAAGTTTCTCCAATTTCATCAGGCAACTCATTCCTATGATCTGCATAATATTCCCTTCCTGCCAAAATTAACATTTCTTCTTGAGATGAATAATAACTCTCATAACCTCTATTTAATATACTAGAAATAGCAACATAAGCTAAGGATGTAAGTAATCCTAAAATAATTATAGTCGCTAATAGTTCTATTAAAGTGAAGCCTTTCCTATCCTTCCTTCTACTCCTCATGATTGATATCCTCCTATACTAATTATAAATAAAATTAAAAAAAAAGACAATTAGTTTTTTAATAAAGTTAAACTAATCTGAATTCTACATGTAAATGCCCGTCTTAGTATAGGATGGGTTTTTAGTTGTCTAATTAAACGTGCAGTTAGTT
>CALVIY010000083.1 GCA_944331955.1 uncultured Bacilli bacterium | reverse complement strand
AACTAGAACAAGAACTTGCAGAACTTAAAGAAAAGGCGATTGATAGACCAAAATTTAAACATCTTGAAGAATATTGGTATATTGAGAACAATCCATATTGCGATAATGAATTACAAGTATTTAATGGTAAAGTTATGGAGATAATATGTGCTTATGATGAAGATTGGTTATATGAGTATAGATTTGATACAAGTTGTAGATATATTGAAGAAGATAATATCTTTGCCACCGAACAAGAAGCACAAGACAAATTAAAGGAGATACAAGGGAATGAATGATTTCGATAATAAACAAATATGCTCATATAAAGATATTGATAGGTTTGGTTTTACTTGCGATGTATGCGGAAGAAAAGTAAATGGTTGTCACTATATAAATGGTATGAAATTTTGTGCAAAATGCTATCAAGAAACTTTCGGTAAAGATAACCAACAAAACGAGATACAGCAAATCAAACAACAACTAGAAGAAAAAGACAAAGAGATTGATTATTGGAAAGATAAAACAAAAAACAAAATACTAAACATGAAAGCAACAGACTTTATGAAAATGTGTATAGGTTGCGGACTTATGCTTGATATAACCGAACAACAAGTTCCATTAGCAATTCAGGAACTTGAAAAAGTTAAAGATACTCTAAAACATTTTTGCAATATACATAGTGATGAATACTATGGAGTGAAAGCAGAAGTTAAAGGGCTTGAACTAGATATTTGTGAAAGTATTGATTATCAAATAAAAGTTTTAAAGGGAGAATAAATAAATATGAAAACAATTAATGAAGTATTAGATAATTATGACGAATATAGAACATTTTTAGAAGATAGATTTGGTAGGAGATTTTGTGAGTTTTTAACAGAAGAACAAATAAAAACGATAGGTTTTAAATTAAGAGAAGGTGCTGAACATACACCTTTACAATGGACTTTTGAAAACATAATATCACAATTAAAAGATGATGCTGAATTTGGTCTTGAAAAAGCAAATAGTGAGAGAGGTATATCATCTAGTCTTATGTACGATGTTTGTAAAAGTTGGTGCAAAATAATAGATAGAGAAGATTTAATAGTTGAATATAATAATTATGGTACTGAGACTTTTGAGAATATATTAGAGTATATCAAAGAGTTAAAAGGAGAATAATATGGCAGAGAGATTGACGAAAGAATATTATTATACTTGGGATGAAAACGGAACAAAAAAACTTAGTTATATACAGAAACTTCAAAACAAACTCGGCAAACTCGAAGATATACTCGAAAAGTATGGCATTTGGGGTGTGGAAGAACTTGAAGAACTCCTAGACGATAATAAATACGCACAAAACGTGGTTGTTAAGCAATTAGTGGAACTACAAAATGCAAAAACTGACCGTGATACTTGGAAAAGGGCTTGCGAGTTGGCGTGCAGAGAGGCACCACTTCATTGTCCAAATCCGCCAGAGTATTATAACGCACAAGATGAGTATGGAAGTGATGAACCATATTATATTCAAGAAGGTGCTTGTGAATTTAGTGATGATGCTGAAAGATGTTTAGAATGTCAAATAAATTACTTCTATCAGCAAGCGAAAAAGGAGAGGAATGATGAGTGATTATGTAAACACAACTACCATACGAGATAAATTAAAAGGCAGTAAAGAAATTTTATTCAAATATGATAATGGTTTTATTCAAATACTTAAATATGTAGGACAAGACCATAATGATAAGGTTTATGCACCTATAATAACTGCCGATTTACAATATGGAAATAACTTTGAGATAGATTTGATTATTGAACATTTGCATAAACTTATTGACGAAATTAAGTACGATATAAAGGGAGAGCAACAATGAGTTATCGTATAGATATTAGTTTTAAGAATTGCAAAAAAGAACAAGTTTATGACAAAATAACTGAATTTGAAGATATATTGTTGAAAAATGCAGAAGAATATATTAAGAATAATTTGTGTTTTTGTAGATATGACACAGACAAAGATAGATGGGATAATAACGATATAATAGATAGATTCATATCTAGATTATTCAAACATCATATATGGTATTGTGAAAATATACAAGCATTGTGTATTGTTTATGGGTCAGGAGTTAAAGAAATACAGGACTGGTTTGATGGATATATATATTTTCAAAATTCAACTGACCAAAACTATGACTATGAAGAATGGCTATTTAATGATAAATTCAAATCAATAGTTGAATGGGTTCAAAATCTTGATGAAAAAGAATTTAAGAAAGAATTTATTAAAGAAAATAAATACTATGAAGAAAGTGAAATTAAGTTTGAAGATTATTATAAGAAAAGTTTGGTTTATGATAAATGTTATAACTTGATAGAGCCTATATGGTCAAAAGGTTTTGCAATCTCATTTTTAGACGGGACATTAGATGAGAATAAATTTAAGTTGAGAAATATGACTATTAGACTTTTAATGGATAAGTATGAAGATTTTAAAAAGATATACAAAGGGGAATAATAATGAAAGCAATATTCACAGGAACAGAGCAAGACCTCGTAGACAAAAACTTGGTTAGGTTTGAAAAGGAGTAAACAATGAAACAATTAGTATTTAATAGAGCAGAACA
>CALVIY010000082.1 GCA_944331955.1 uncultured Bacilli bacterium | reverse complement strand
CCTAATTTTTCAAAGTTAAAATGGTCAGTCATTTTTATAAGTTCTGTATGACCACCACTTACAACTAAAGCGATTAGTGGAAATTTTAACTCTTCAACTAAACTATTAGCATAAATATGTCCTGCAATATGATGAACGGGTACTAGTGGTTTATTATAGATATAACTTAGAGTTTTAGCAGCTTGTAATCCTACTAGAAGGCTACCAATTAGACCTGGTCCATAAGTTATGGCTATGGCAGTTATATCCTCTATTTTCATATTCGCTTTTTTTAAACAGTCTTCTATAACTAGAGTAATATTTTTAACATGCTCACGACTTGCAATTTCAGGTACTACACCACCAAAGTTTTCATGTATATCAATTTGACTAGAGGTACTAGTCGCAAGTTCAACAGTACCATTTTTAACTATTGAGCAACTAGTTTCATCACAACTACTTTCTATTCCAAGTATATATACATCTTTCATATTATCACTTCCAAACTTGTTCTTATTTTAACATAAAAGACTCCTTTTTTAAAGAGTCTTTTCCATTAATAGGCCATTTATACCATCATAGTATTTTTCTCTAGTAGATACATTTTTAAAGCCATATTTTTTATATAGATTAATGGCAATAATATTATCTTCTTTAACTTCTAATGTTATATTTTTAATATCACTATCTTTATACTTTTCTATTAGATATTTTAGTAATTTATCTCCTATACCTCTACCTCGTTCTTTAGTAATTACTTCAAACTGTTCTATTTCTATTCTATCATAGATAAGACTATAAAGAAGAAAGCCTATTATTTTATCTTTTTCCACATAAGTAATTATTTTTAAGTATGGATTTGTGGAAAACTCCTTTTCAGTTAACTTATAAGTAAAGTTATCCACAGAAAACAGTGGATAACTATCATATTCTTTAATCATAATCTCATCTTTTCCTCAGCTTTTCTTTAGCTTTTCTTCTGCTTCTGTCTTTTTTAAGTAAATAGGATTTACTAAATGAGGATTAATTCCATCACTATTTTTGTAATGCTTAACTATTTTTAAAATATCTGGATCATACTTTTCTTTATTTATATTTATATCTAAATCATTATTAGTAATAACTGTTACATCACTTAAATCTTTACTCTTATCTAATAGGTCTTTTAACTCTATATGAGAATCCTCTATAACTTTATTATTATCTTTATCATAAATCGCCCCATAAACATAACCTCTTCTTGCATCTATTAAAGGCATTTTATAAGTATTAGTATTACATGATATAGCCATAGCAGTTAAGCCTGATATTGGGGTTATATTTATGTTTAAAGCCCATGCTATTGTTTTGGCAATAGTAATACCTATTCTAATACCTGTAAAAGAACCAGGTCCATTAACAACGATTATTTTATTTAGGTCTTTTGGAGTAATATTAGCTTCATCGAATAATTCAATTATTTTAGGTAAAGCTTCTTTAGATAAGTCTTTTTCATATTTTTTTTTAATAAAAGAAACTAGCTTATCATCAATAACAATACCACTATATAAATAATCACTAGATGTATCTATGTAAAGAGTTCTCATAAAATTGCCTCACATAGTTCTTCATATTTAGAACCATATGGTGTAATTGTAATAATTCTTGTATCCTCATCCTCACTTGATAATTTAAACTTGATTTCAAGTCTTTCTTCTGGTAAGTAATCTCTTATCATATCAGCCCATTCTATTATACAGATACCACCTTTATTGTAATAATCTTCTAGACCAATATCATCTACTTTACCATCTAGACGATAAACATCCATATGATATAGTGGTAATTCTCCACTTGTATATTCTTTAATAATGTTAAATGTAGGTGATGTTATTTCTTCTTTTACTTCAAGGGAAGATGCAAAACCTTTAGTAAACATTGTTTTACCACTTCCTAAATCACCTATTAGACAGATAACCATATTAGGAAATTTCTCTGATTCAATATTTTGTGCTAATTCAACTGTTTCACTTTCACTGTAACTAGTTATTTTATAGTTGTTCATAATTATCTCCTCTTTTCTCTATCTATAGATTATAGCAAAGGAGTTTATAGTTTTTCAAGATGTTTAGAAATTATTTTTTATTAATTAAACATTGGATCCCAATCTTGAATTTTTATTCCTCCTAGAATTCCATCACTTGTTTCATACGAAAATAACATATCAGATTCACTATATGAATAATGCTTAATTGCTCCTTCTTTCTTTAGGTTACTTAATAACTCCTCGCAAGCAACTTTTCTTTCACTAGTAGTCATTTCTTGATATTCAGAAGAATTAATTAAATTGTTTACTTCAGTATTGGCATCTATGCTTGTATTATTATTCAATGACACATATCCTACAATTAATAAACATATAGTTACAATTAATATTATAAATATTAAAGCTATTTTTCTTTTCTTTTTCATATTTCTCTAACATTCCTTTCTATCGTCCTTTCAGTCCTCTGAAAGGCACAAATTGAGATGAAAAGTTGACTTATACCTAAAATCATTTATAATAACTATCAGTTGTCGGTACACTACAGAGCACGGTGAGGTGAGTGGTGTTAAGAAATGTTTCTTAAACCCGTATATTTATATGTGTCGTTTATCTCTAGAGTACAAATGAGTGTAGCCTGTAGATTATTATTCTACTTTTATGAGCACGGAAC
>CALVIY010000081.1 GCA_944331955.1 uncultured Bacilli bacterium | reverse complement strand
AACTGTGGTGAAATGATTAAAGCTCATCGTGTTTGTCCTAAATGTGGAAGTTATAAAGGAAAAACAGTTGTAGATATGACTGAGAAAGAAGAAGCTTAATTAAGTTTCTTTTTTTCATTATAAAAAAATAATTGTAAATAATAACTAAATATGATAATATTAGGTTAACAATATACTAGAAAGAAGGTAAAAAAGTATGAAGATACTATGTTTACAATTTGTTACCTGGGGGGGGGCAGTTTAGTAAATATAAGTAATAAAATTACTTTCTTTCATTATGTAACAAAAAGAGAATAGGATAATTCTATTCTTTTTTAAGTGTAATAATGAAAGGAGTAAAACTATGAAAAAGTTATTATTAGAAACAAGTTTTAGTAAGATATATATGATAGTAATGATTATAATAACACTATTAATATTAGGAGGATACTTTTCTTATGCCATGTTTACAGTAAGTAAGGAAAAGGGAAATGCTATAAGTATTGTTACAGGTAACTTAGAATATAAACTTACTGTAGATGATGCTGATTCTAATACTTTAACAGTAGAATCTAATAGTTCTAAAACATTTAAAGTTACGTTAAGTAATCCTAATAATAGAGTAGCAAGATTTAACTTTTATTATATAGGAAGTATACCTAGTAATGTAAAAATGGGATATATATTAGACTGTGAAGGAATGAAAACACCGGATGCTAAGGGAGTTAATTTAGAAAAAAGTGGTACAGCAGCTTCCAGTAATATATATAAGATAAAAGTAGATAATAATACTAATAATAGTATTACAATTAATTTAGGAGTAAAAGTAGGACTTGATTATAACGATTTAAGTTTAGATGAAAATAATTATCTGTTTGAAAAGTATGAGGTTGTTCCTACTAATGCCGTAGAATTAGTTAAAAATAATGCAAATGCAGAAGATTTAGATTATGCAACTGCAACAACATCACAACAAAAAGAAGCATGGGTACATAGTCATCCTGCAACAGAACAGACGGATGCCCTAACAGATTATAGATATATAGGAGTAGATCCTAATAATTATGTAGAGTTTAATGATGAGTTATGGAGAATAATAGGAGTCTTCACAGTAGATGATGGAACAGGTAATATTGAAGAAAGATTAAAGATAATAAGAAAAGAGTCTATTGGTAGTTATTCTTGGGATAATAAAGATGCTAGTACAGGAGCAGAAGATAGTTATGGTAAAAATAATTGGACCGATTCAAGACTTAATTACTTATTAAATCCTGGACATGAAAGTGAAAATGTAGGAGGAAGCCTATACTGGAATAGTAGTAGTGGAACTTGTTATTCTGGAGTTAGTAATGCTACAGTATCTTGTGATTTTACTAATACAGGGTTAGATAGTGATGCAAAAAATATGATTGCAGATACACTATGGTATTTAGGAGGTACAGATTCTCATACGACTTCTAGTAACGGATTAATAAGTCATTTCTATACATATGAAAGAGGTTTAAATGTATATAGCGGAAGAGATACAAGTTGGGTAGGGAAAGTAGGATTAATGTATCCAAGTGATTATGGGTATGCAACAAGTGGAGGCAATGTTGCAGATAGAAATAGTTGTTTAAATAAGGAGCTATATAATTGGAACATGGTAGAAGATTGTTATAAAAATGATTGGATATATAATGAGATTTATAATTATTGGACTATTACACCTCATTCATATTATTCTTATCAAACTTTTGGTGTTGGAAAAGAAGGAGACGTTTATAACTATAATATAAATAGCGAAAATCACCAGATATTACCTACTGTTTATTTAAAATCTAATGTTACAATAGTTGATGGAGATGGAACATCTTGTTTTCCATATAAATTATCATAGAAGAGTGTAACTTATAATGGTTAAAGTTACACTTTTTGATGTCAAAATAACTTTTTGTTGCTTTCTTGCCACTTTTGTGATAAAATATAGAAACAAGAAAGAGGGATGGTTATGAAAGTTATCAGAAAAGAAGATGAATATAGTAATATTTATGTAAAGAATTTCGAAATTAAATATCTAAGTGATTCTAAAAAGAAAAAAGAAGAAAGTGGTAAAATAGTAGTTTATATGGCTGATGGTTCTAAACCAAGATATGATAATTTACCCGAAAAAAAGGTAAGACTATTAGAGGTAATGCATCGCCAACACTTAAAAAATAAAAAAGAATTACCAAAGCTAAAAAGAAAGAAAGCCTTAGGTAAAGTTCTTGGTACTTTAATGGTTGGTGGTATAGTAGTAGCATCCACATTAGGTGCTATGGACTATTATGATGTTATGAACTTTTTAAATTATCAATATTCAGCTCTTATTACCGCAGGACTTTCTGTTACAACTTTTGTTGACTTAGCAACTGTAACAAAACTAAGTAATAAAATTAAAGAAATAAAGAAATATGACTATTTAGAGCAAAACCAAGAACTATTAAATACAGCAGATTTAGAAAACAAGAATATAGTTGAAAACGTTAAATCTAACGATAGAAAAGAATTACAAAAAATTAAAGAAAATAAAGATAAAGACCATGATACTACATATTTTGATTATAATAGTATTAATAACCTATCTTTAGAAGCCTTAGTAGAGTTAAAAGCTAATATAGAAAGAGAATATTTTTTAAATCCTAATACTAAAGAGTCTACTACAAAAGATAATACAGTTAAACCTAAATTTAATTTTTATACAGTTGGTTCTGATGAATCTAAAGAAGTA
>CALVIY010000080.1 GCA_944331955.1 uncultured Bacilli bacterium | reverse complement strand
ATTCCTAATCCATTAAAAGATACACCTGAGATGGATGCTAGTAAATGCGATGAACTATATAAAAAGTTTATGAAAAAGTATGAGAAGTCTAGAAAATAGGCTTCTTTTTACTTAAAATAGGCTAAAAATCTTGATTTCGTGTAAAAATGGTGTTTAAAAAAACTTGATTTGGTGTAAAAACGAGGTTGAAAAAATCTTGATTTCGTGTATAATGTAATTATGGAGGTAACTTTATGCAAAGAAAAATTTATGATAAGTTAGTTAAATGGAAAGAGGATTCTAATGGAAAAACAGCTCTTCTTATAGATGGAGCAAGACGTGTTGGAAAAAGTTATATAGTAGAAGAGTTTGCTAAAAACAATTATAAAAGTTATATTATGATAGACTTTAATAGAGCACCACTTGAAATTAAAAATTTATTTGATTTATATTTAGACGACTTAGATAATTTATTTTTATATTTATCTAATTACTATAATGTAAAATTATATGAAAGAGAAAGTTTAATTATTTTTGATGAAGTACAACTATATCCAAGAGCAAGGTCTGCAATTAAATACTTAGTCGCTGATGGTAGATATGATTATATTGAAACAGGATCTCTAGTCTCAATAAAAGAAAATGTTAAAGATATTTTAATTCCTTCAGAAGAACAACATTTAAAAATGTATCCCATGGACTTTGAAGAGTTTTTATGGGCTTTAGATAATCATGGATTAATGGAATTAATAGAAAAAAGTTTTAAGGAAAAAAAGCCTCTTGGTAATATTTTTCATAGAAAGGCAATGGATTATTTTAGACAATATATGATAGTTGGTGGAATGCCACAAGCAGTTTTAGAGTATGTTAATACTAAAGATTTTAATAAAGTAGATCAGATAAAAAGAAATATTTTAGATTTATATCGCGAAGATATAATTAAACATTCTGGCAAGTATAGTTTAAAAGTAAGAAGTATATTTGATGAAATACCATCACAACTTCAAAAGCATGAAAAGAAGTTTAGGATTACATCTTTAGATAAGGATGCTAAAACAAGAGATTATGAGGATGCTTTTATGTGGTTAGATGATGCTATGATTGTTAATCAAGCATTTAATACTACAGAACCAAGTATAGGACTTTCTCTAAATTTAGATAATAGTTTTTATAAATGCTATATGGCAGATACAGGACTTTTAATTTCAAAAGCTTTTGATGAAAAAAGCATTGTAGAAGAAGAAATTTATAAAAAAATATTATTTGATAAATTAGAATATAATGGTGGGATGATACTAGAAAATATAGTCGCTCAGATGTTAGTTTCTAATGGACATAAACTATATTTTTATTCCAATAGTTCTAGAGAAAATAGTAATGATAGGATGGAAATTGATTTCTTAATTTCAAAATCAAAAATTACTAATAAACATAATATTTCTCCAATTGAAGTTAAATCTGGTAAAAATTATACTTTAGTTTCTTTAAATAAATTTAGAAAAAAATATGCAAATTATCTAGCCACACCTTATATAATTCATACAGGGGATTATAAAGAAGAAGATGACATTGTATATTTACCAGTTTATATGACAATATTATTATAAAATGGATGCGAAGTCTAGGAAATAGGCTTCTTTTTATGTTAGAATAATAAAAGAAAGTGATGGTGTTTGCAGAAATGATGATAATTAATGAAGATAAATTAAAACAACTAAATGAAACTTCCATTGATGATATATATATACTAACTGACTTTGATGGAACAATAACAAAATCTAACAGTGATAGTTCTTGGGCTAGCATTTTTAAAAATCCTAAAGTATCAAAAAAATTTGTAAATACTTGTATAGAAATATTTAACCATTATCATAAATATGAAATAGATGAAAATATTTCTTTAGAAGAAAAAATTTCTATTATGAATGAGTGGTATCAAAAAAATATTCAGACACTAAAAGATTTTGCAATTACTGAAGAGATAATAAATTATGCAGCTAGTGAATCTATGATGACATTTAGAGATGGTGCAAAATATTTTTTAAAGAGTATGTATGATAAGAAAATACCTATCATTATTATATCAGCAGGAGTAGGCAATATAATAGAACAGTTTTTAATAAGAAATAATTGTTATTATTCTAATATTCTTATTTGTTCAAACTTTTTAGAATATGAAAATGGTGTAGTATGTGGTGTAAAAGATAATAATTTAATAAATCCTTTAAATAAGAATGAAATTTATTTACCAAAGACTATAAGTGAAAAGATTAATAATAAAAATAATCTTCTTCTTTTAGGAGATAGTATTTCAGATATTAATATGGCTACTAATAGCAGTAAAAAAACAGTATTTAAAATAGGTTTTCTTGATGAAAACATAGAAAAAAGACTTTCATCATTTAAAGAAAATTATGATTTTGTTTGTATTAATTCAACTTCTTATAATGAATTAAGAGAAAAAATTAAAGTTTTAAAATAGTAGGAGGAATCTTATGTTAGAAAAATTAAAAGATAAATATGTATTTTTTGATGTAGATGGAACTTTATCAGAATATAGATACAATGATAAATTATATGGGGGCAGATGTGATGAACTTGGTTGCCAAACGTTAGAAGATTTATTATTCTCTAATCTTTTCTCTAAAGCAAGACCATTAAAAACTATGCAAAAGATAGTTAGTAATCTAGATTCAAATAGAGTATTTGTATTAGGAACAACAGTAACAAATAATGAAATAGAACAAAAA
>CALVIY010000079.1 GCA_944331955.1 uncultured Bacilli bacterium | reverse complement strand
ACAACATATAAGAAATAATAACCATTTTTATATTTGTTCATTTCATAAGCTAATTCTTTTTGTCCCATTGCTTTTTCTTCATTAATCTTACATTTTCTATCAGTTAAAACTTTCTTTAGATTTTCTGCTTCTTTTTTAATAGCAGCTTCTTCTAAATCTGGTTTAACGATAAACATGATTTCATAATTTGTCATTAAACACACCTCCTTCTGGACATAAGACCTATTTCTAGGTAAGGAGCATTTTAAATACTCGGTAGTATTATAGCAAAAGAAAAAAGAAAAGTCTATCTTTTTCTTTCATTTTTGTTTCTAATTTGACTATTAAATATGGAAAATACGTTGTTTTCTATATTCCATTCCTAAATTAGATTGTAATTGTGCATTTAATTCTTTATCACTTCTAGACATTCTTATAGAATAAAGTCTTCTTTTTAAAAGATAGATAATATAATAATCTTTACCCTTTGAAGCAGTAGATGAGAAAATTTCAATACTTGTTTCAATATCATCACTATCTATTTTATTAACTATATTTATACATTCTTCTCTTTCTTCTTTAGTTAATTTTATATCAGCATATTTATTAATACTTATAGACTTCATATAATCATATACTACTAAAGCTGAAGAAGATGTTGTTTTTTCTTCACTAGAAACAAAGTTTTTAAAATATGGCTTTACTTGGTTTTCTTTTTGTAAAAAACTAAGTATTTTTATTTCTTCTTCACTTAATTCGCCAGCATTCTTATTTAATATTTCATCAATACTGAAGTGACTAGGAACATAATTAATCCAATTTAAATAATCATTTGGAGTTATTAACTTGTTGCCAGTTGGTATTATTACAAAACTAGCACCTTTATTATTTTCTAATTGATGTTTTAAGAGTATTCTTACTATATCCATATATTTTATTCAACTCCTTTATTTTAAAAATCATATATTTTTCTTACACATTAAATCTAAAGTGACAGATATCTCCATCTTGCATTAGATAGTCTTTTCCTTCAAGTCTTGCTTTACCAGCTTCTCTTGCTTTTAATTCACTACCACAATTTATTAAATCTTCATAGGAAATAACTTCTGCTTTAATAAAGCCTTTTTCAAAGTCTGTATGGATGATACCGGCGCAGCTTTTAGCATTCATTCCTTTTTTGAAAGTCCATGCTCTTACTTCATCTGGTCCTACTGTGAAATAGGTTGCAAGTCCTAATAAATCATATGTTGCAGCGATTAGTGAATCTAACCCACTTTTTTCAAGACCTAAAGCTTCTAACATTTCTTTTTCATCTACATCATCAAGCTCACTTAACTCTTCTTCTACTTTAGCACATATTTCTATAACTTTAGCATTTTCTTTGCTAGCATATTCTTTAACTTTTTTTACATAGAGGTTATCATTTCCTAAATCGCTTTCATTAACATTTGCTAAGTAGATTAAAGGTTTTTCTGTTAGAAGATTAAAACTTTTGATGATAGATTTTTCTTCTTTTGTTAAGTCAAGTAATCTTATTGGCGTATTTTCTTCTAAGGCTTTTCTTAATTTTTCTAGGGTTTCATACTCTAAAAGTTCATCTTTAGCTTTACTCATTAAAGCTTTCTTACTAATTCTATTTATTCTATTAGTTACGGTTTCTAAGTCTGCTAGAGCTAGTTCTAAGTTAATTGTTTCAATATCTCTTATAGGATCTACTGTCCCATCGACATGGATAATATTACCATTATCAAAACATCTTACAACTTCACAAATAGCATCTACTTCTCTTATATGTGATAAGAACTTATTACCTAGACCTTCTCCTTTACTTGCTCCTTTAACTAGTCCTGCAATATCAATAAATTCATAACTTGTATAGATTGTTTTTTTAGGATTATACATACTAGATAATTTATCAATTCGCTCATCTTTAACATTTACTATTCCTACATTTGGATCAATTGTTGCGAATGGATAGTTTTCTGCTAAGATATGTGTTTTTGTTAAGGCATTAAATAATGTACTTTTACCTACATTAGGTAGTCCTATAATTCCTGCTTTTAAACTCATAATATTACCTCTTTTCTTCTTCATATTATAGCATTGTTCTATACAATTTAAAAGAAAAAAATACCTTGCGGTATTTAAATTGGTTCTTCGACATTAAAGGGTGCTGAGTAAATTTTCAGCATTCTTTTTTTCAGATCTAAAAAGATTAGTAATAATTAAAATTCTCGCTTTAAAATTATCAAAATTTCTATATCCAAAACCAATACGTTTTATCAATTTACAAGTGTTATTATTTCTTTCCATAATACCATTACTATATGGCTGTTCCGTTGTATTTTTTATATATGGGCTAAATTCATTTAAAGTATTAAGTGAAGTCTGCATATATGTAGAAATTCCACTATATTCTTTGTCTATCATTTCTTTAAATAGTTTATAATCTTTTCTTTGCAATGCATATAAAAGATTTTGATATAAATCATATGTGTTTTTTAATTCTTCATTTTGATTTAATATATAATCAACTACATCTACTTCTGTCATTAAATTTTTAAAACACAGAAACTTCCTCCATTTACTACAGTCAAGTTCTAATCTTGCTTTTAATAATAATTTTCCATATCTTTTCATTTTTCTATAATTAACTTTATCTTTTTTCATTACTTGCACTCTAGTTTTATTAAGACTTCTACTAATTAATTGTACAATATGAAACATATCTATAATAATATTTGCATTAGGAAAATTTTCTTGTACTAATTTTATATATGGTTTATACATATCCATAACTACATTTTC
>CALVIY010000078.1 GCA_944331955.1 uncultured Bacilli bacterium | reverse complement strand
ACAGAAGATTTATTTATGAATGCTTATCAGATTACACCTATGTTTAGATTTAAGAGTAGAGAAAGTGATTTAACTATCATCTTAGATATTGTTAAATTAGAGAAGCATCCTATTTATTATTTAGTTGCATTGTTATCTAGTATGGTAAATTAATTTAGATTGGTATGTAATGAAATTGAATCTTTTGTTTTTTTTAAGTAGTTACAGATAAGAGCTTAGGCTCTTTTTTCTTTTGTCTCTTGACTAAAACCTTTTATCTTTTTATACTTATTAGTAGAATTGGAGGCTATGAATACTGTGGTTAAAGAGGATATTTTAAAACAGCATAAACAAATTTTAATGACGGCAGGATTAGAACTTGCTACTAATAATACAAATTCTTTAATAGAAGATGATATTATTAATGGAGTTATAGAAGTCCCACTTGAAGCGATGGATACAGTTAAACAAAGAGTTCTTAATATTGCAAAGAATAATAGTTTGGTTTTAGATAGTGATAAGTTTAATGAAGTTTTAATTAGTTATAAAGACGACTTAAAGAAAGAATTTAGAAATATTTTTAAAAGAAGAATAGATATAATAAAAGATAATTATTCTAATATGAATGATGATAAGCCTTTAGAATTAGTTAAGAACTTAAAAAAGGAGCTGGTTAAATTTAATAAAGAAGCGAAAAAAGAAGAGAAACAAGTATTGATGAGATTAGTTAAGAATAATCTTGTTAATAATTTAGATTTAATAGTTAAAAATGATAATGCTACTTTTAAGAAAGATGCTACTAAGTTTTTACAAACTACTTATGTTAAACAGATATTAGAGACTGTTGATATGAAAATATTGGTTAAAGATACAATACTTCTTAATAGTTTAAAAGAACAGATAGAAAGGTTTGTTTTTACAATGGAAAATTCTCATTTATTTGATTAGATGAGTATTTTTTTTGCATCTTTTGTTAACTGGAAATAATTACCAGAGAAAAAAAGTCCTTCTTACGTATATAATATCAATAGATAGCATAATTTTGATTGTATAAAATGGGCTGATATTGGAATAATACTACTGAAAAGGAAGGAGCATTTATGAAGACAACAGGTGTAGTAAGAAGAATTGATGATTTAGGAAGAATTGTTATTCCTAAAGATATTAGAAAATCTCTTAGAATTAGAGATGGAGAGAGTTTAGAGTTTTTTGTAGATAAAGAGACTATAAGTTTAAAGAAGTTTTCTACTAGTGAAGATTTAAGTGAAATGTCACAATCTTTACTTGATACAATTTATATGACTATTAGTAAGAGTATATTTGTTACTGATAGGGATAAAGTAGTAGCAGGAACTGGAAAGTTAAAGAAAGAGTTTTATGGGTTTAATATTTCTACTAGATTAGAAGAGTATTTATTTCAAACAGAAAATTTGGTGAAAGGTACTAGTTTAGTAGAAGAACTTGTAGATAGTAAAAATAAGGGGATAGAATATAAATACATTCTTAGTCCAATATTATCAGATGGAGAGACTATGGGATTAGTTTTAATGGTTATAGAAGATAGTAAAAGTTTTACAGAAGAAGATGAGCATATAATACAAATAATTGCTAATTTCTTATCAAAATATCTTGAAGATTAATTTCTCTTGTGTTAGAATAGCGTTATTAAAAGTTGTGATGAAGAGTCTTATAAATTCTAGTTATAGAGAGTTCTTGGTAGGTGAAAAAGAAACGAATGATTTTATAAGATATGGCTTCTGAACTTTCATATTGATATGTAAGTATGAACGTGCTAAGCGTTAATTAGAATAAGTGTACAAGATTTATTGTAAAGAAAGGTGGTACCACGGGTTAGCTCGTCCTTTTGATATGATAAATCTTTTTATTTTGAAGGAGGAGATATTAATGGATAAATATTATATTACAACTGCTATAAGTTATACATCAGGAAAGCCACATATTGGTAATACTTATGAAGTTGTGCTTGCAGATGCTATTGCAAGATATAAAAGAAGCAAAGGCTATGATGTTTATTTTCAAACTGGTACTGATGAACATGGGCTAAAAATAGAGACTAAAGCAAAAGAGGCAGGGGTTAAACCTCAAGAATTTGTTGATTCTATTGCAACTGAGATTAAGAGAATTTGGGATTTGATGGATACTAGTTATGATAAGTTTGTTAGAACCACTGATAAACATCATGAAGAAGTTGTTCAAAAAATATTTAATAAATTATATGAACAGGGTGATATCTATAAAGGTGAATATGAAGGATGGTATTGTACCCCTTGTGAGTCGTTTTTTACTGATAGTCAATTAGTAGATGGTAAATGTCCTGATTGTGGAAGAGATGTACAAAAACAAAAAGAAGAAGCTTATTTCTTTAAAATGAGTAAATATCAGGATAGATTGTTAAAATATATCGAAGAGCATGATGATTTTATAGAGCCAGAGTCTCGTAAGAATGAAATGATTAATAATTTTTTAAAACCTGGATTACAAGATTTATGTGTTACTAGAACTACTTTTAAATGGAGTATTCCTGTTACATTTGATCCTAAACATGTTATTTATGTTTGGATTGATGCTTTAACAAATTATATTACTTTTATAGGATATGATCCTGATGGTAGTAGTGATTTATTTAAAAAACTTTGGCCTGCTGACTTACATTTAATTGGAAAAGATATACTTCGTTTTCATACTATTTATTGGCCTATAATATTAATGGCTTTAGATTTACCACTTCCTAAGAAAATATTTGGTCATCCTTGGTTACTTACTGATAATGATAAGATGAGTAAAAGTAAAGGTAATGTTATTTATGC
>CALVIY010000077.1 GCA_944331955.1 uncultured Bacilli bacterium | reverse complement strand
AAGTTTTAGCAAAAAAAGCTTAAAATATATTGACTAACTTAAAATTTTTAGAGTACACTTAAAACTATAAAGTGTACTCATTTTTTGAAAGGAATTGATATTATGAATATAAAAATAGAAAGAATTAATCATATGATTATGGAAGAAGTTAGTAAAATATTAATGTTAGAAGTAAAAGATGATAGATTTAAGTTTGTTACAGTTACAGATTGTGATACTTCTAATGATTTAAGTTACTGTAAAATATATGTAACAGTATTAGATAATGAAAAGAAAGATGAAACTATTAAAGCCTTAAATAATGCTAGTAGTTTTATTAGAGGTGAACTTGCTAAAAGAATAGAAATAAGACATATACCAGAACTTAAATTCTTATATGATGAATCAGTTTCTTATGGAGAGAATATTGATAAGATTATAGATAAAATAAATGAGGAAGATAATGAATTATAAGATTCTAATTAATAAAGATAACTTATATGATAAAAGAGATTTCTCTAATATAGAATTAAAAAAAATAACTAATATTTTAAATGAAGAATATTTACTAGAAAAAAGAACCTTAAAAGCTTTTCTTGCTCTAAAAAAAGATTTAAGTAAAGAGAATATCTTTATAGATATAATTAGTGGCTTAAGAACTATAGAAGAGCAAGAACAATTAATAGATGAATATACTAATAAATATGGTAAAGACTACATAAAGCATTATGTCGCACCTAAAGGTTCAAGTGAACATCATACAGGTTTATGTTTAGATATAGGACTTATTATAAATAATAATCTTGTATGTGATAATGATACATTATTAGAAAACAGTGAAATATTTAAAAAAATTATAAATATTCTACCTTCATATGGTTTTATCTTAAGATATCCTAAAGGAAAAGAAAATATAACTTCATATAATTATGAACCATGGCATTATCGCTATGTAGGTAAGTCTACCGCTAGGATAATTATGAATAATAACTTAACTCTAGAAGAGTATGATAAATTATATAATAAAAGGGGCGTCTTATTAGTTAATAAACCTAAAGGCTTAACCTCAAGAGATGTCGTAAATAAAATATCTAATATTTATGATACAAAGAAAGTAGGCCATAATGGAACTCTTGATCCTCTAGCAGAAGGATTACTTGTTGTTACTATTGGTAATGCTACTAAGATAAATGATTTATTAATATCTAATGATAAAGAATATATTGCCGAAGTTAAAGTAGGTATTAAAACAGATACCTTAGATTTAGAAGGTAATATAGTAAAGACTAGTCCTAAGAGAATAACTAAAGATATACTAGATAATTTATTTCAAACCTTTCCAAGAGCATATTTACAAGAAGTACCCCTTTATTCTGCCGTTAAAGTAGATGGTAAAAAACTATATGAGTATGCTAGAAATAATATAGATATAGAACTACCTAAAAGAGAAGTTATTATTAAAGAATTAGAATTACTTAACTATAGTAAAGATTCTTTTAAATTTAGATGCGTTGTATCAAAAGGAACTTATATTAGAAGTATAATTAATGATATGGGAGATTTTCTTAATATACCTTGTACTATGAGTAGTTTAATAAGAACAAGACAAGGTAAGTTTAACTTAAGTGATGCTCATAACTTAGATGATGTAAGTATAAATAGCCCTTTAATTACTATAAATAAAGCTTTAGATATAGAAACAAAAGAAATAGATGATAAAGACTATAAGAAAGTAATTAATGGGGCAGTTATTAATAATAATTATAATATTAAAGACAAAGTATTATTTATTAAAGACAATAAAGAACATGCTATATATGAAAATAAAAATAATAAATTAATTTGTTATAAAATGTTATAGACAAAATACCAAAAATATAGTATATTAATAGCGTTACCTATTCCTAGTAGTTGGAGTTCTTCCTTACACCAATTACCAAGAATATGGCAAATTAAATATTAAGAAAGGAAGGTAAGTATGGCTTTAACTAAAGAAGAAAAGATGCAAATAATTAAAGACTTTGGAATGAATGCTAATGATACTGGATCCGCTCCTGTTCAAATCGCTATTTTAACTAAAGAAATAGAGAACTTAACAGAGCATTTAAAAACTCATATCCATGATCATCATTCTCGCCGTGGTCTTTTAATGAAAGTTGGACAAAGACGTAATATGCTTAACTATTTAGCTAAAAAAGATGTTGCAAAATATCGTGAAGTAGTTAAAAAGTTAGGATTAAGAAAATAACTGCATTTAGCAGTTTTTTTCTTTTGTAAGTATCCTTAATTTATCATAATCCTCTAAGCCTTTAGAACTATTTAAAGGAAGTAAATAAATATAATAAGCTTTAATTCTTGGTCTTATAAACTTTTCAGTACCAAAACTCGGATATATAGCAAGTATATTATTATTTTTATCAGTAACAACTATATCTAACTTCTGACAGAAAAAATAAGTATTAATCATTTTCTTCTTAGGATAACATAGTCCTTCTTCGATAGGAGTAAGATAAAATCTAAAGCCTTTTATTCTATCAGTAAATTTAGTAACAGTCTTAAATTTAATTTTTTTATTACCATTTTTAATATATTTTTCCATAAGTATCGCCTCTTAAGTAATATAACATTATTTTTAAGTTAAATCTAGAATTAATGACATAATTATGTTATTATAGTGAAGAAAGAAAGGAAGGATAAATATGAGTGGACATTCAAAATGGGCTACTATTCATAGAAAGAAAGGATTAATAGATGCAGCACGTGGTAAAGTGTTTCAAAAGCTTGCCAAAGAATTATATGTTGCTGCTAAAAGTGGAACACCAGATCCAGATAGTAATGCATCTTTAAGATTAGTTGTTGAGAAAGCTAAAGCTGCTAATATGCCTAAAGATAATAT
>CALVIY010000076.1 GCA_944331955.1 uncultured Bacilli bacterium | reverse complement strand
ATAAACCAACACATTTTATTTTGCAATATATTTTTTTGATAGAACTAAAGACTTTTCGTCAGAAATTTGGTACAATATGCTTACTTTAGTAAAGGGGGAACAATTTATGAGTAATGAAAAAGAAGTGAATTTGTTAGAACAAAAAGTAAGAAGTGTAAAAAACATTAAAGTTTATGGTAAAGAAAAACTTAAAGAAAATTTAGTTGCTGGACTAAAGTATACAGCTCCAGTAGTTGCTATTCCTATTACATTATCTGTTTTAAATAATGTATTTGGTATAGATTTTCAAGTTTATAATACATCTTATGTTGGTGATTTTCTTAATAACTTTTATACTGCTTTATCAGAGTGGGATACTTCTCTTGTAGGAGTTGCTGCTGCTATGTCAGGATATGGTTTAGGTACTGCTTATGAAACAATAAGAGATATTAATGAGATGAAAAAATTAAAATATTATTTACGTAATAAAGCAATTATAAAAATAGGTAGTGAGAAAGATTTATCTATTTTAGATGCAGAAAATATTAGTAAGAATGAATTAGAAGATTATGTAGAAAAAGGAAGAAGTAAAGTATTAAGGTAACACTTAGTACTTTTTTTCTTAAATTAACTAGAATATCTGTTTAGGTTATGATATTCTATATTTAATAAAAAGTTAGGAGGAGATTAATTGATGAAAAATGAATATAAAGCTATGGACATTGCTAAATACTTTATAAATGAATTACATCCTTAACCTTTAAAATTACAAAAATTATTATATTTTGCTCAAGGTTTTTCTTATGCCTTTTATGATAAAGAACTATTTAATGATGACTTTGAAGCTTGGGTTCATGGGCCAGTTATTCCTTCTATATATCACGAATATAAAAGTTATGAGTATAATCCTATTGATTTAAATTATAATTTAAAAGAATTTAATAAAGATGTTATAGACTTATTAGAATATGTTAAAAAAACTATGCAAAATATGATGGCAAGTATTTAGAAGAGATAACCCATAAAGAAGAACCTTGGTTATTATCACGTACAGGTTTAGACCCAGATGAGCGAAGTGATAAGACAATTCCTAAATCTAATATTGCTTCCTATTTTACTAGTTATGTATTACAACCAGATGATGAAAAGTGGGATTAATTGAGGGAGAAATTTGGACTTATGTAGCAACAAAACCTAATAATACAAAAGAAGCGAAAGTAAGACCAGTTTTAGTAATTGGTGATGATAGTAATAATAATTTACAGTATGTAGATATCCATTATGTAATTATCTCTTCATCTGCAGAATGTGGCATCTATGATGTTTTATTAGATAATAAGTTAGCAAAAGAATTGGGATTAGCAAGACAGTCTATAATTAAAACAACTAAGATATATACAGGACCTAGAAGTAAGTTAGGTGTTAAAATAGCAGAGTTACCTTCTAGTAAAAAAGAAGAATTTGTAAGGAAATATCAAGCATATCAAGATGATTTAATATCAAAGTTATATTTATAGATTAAGAGGGAGTGATAACTATGATTGAAAAGACTTATAACGAAGTACTTGATGAGAAAAGTCCTAAGATTAAACAATTATATTGGAATATAGCCTTTGGTTTACAAGACGTTGATAGATTAAAACCATCTAAATATATGGTAAAGTTATCAAGTGATCATATCAAAGGAAAGAAAACATATAAAGAAGTTAAAGATGATATAACATCATACTATTCTAAAAATAATAATGTATCTAATAGAGAAAAAGAAGCTGATGAAGTATCGCTTGCTATCTATGAGATATTAAGTGATAAAGCCTTTAGATTTGATTATCTGACTTATAAAAACTATCATAAAAGATTATTTCAAAATCTTGATAAAGATATATATCATCCTGGAGAATTTAGAACTTATAATATTACTAAAGATGAAGAAATATTAGATAATGATACAGTAAGTTATCAGTCTTATGACTTGATAGAAGAGTCTTTAAAATATGATTTTGAAGAAGAAAAAAATATAGATTATATTAATATGAATGAGAGTGAATTAGTAAATAGAATAACAGAGTTTACATCAAGAATTTGGCAAGTGCATCCATTCAGTGAAGGAAATACTAGAACAACTGCTATCTTTATTCAAAAATATTTAATAAGTATGGGTTTTGAAGTTAATAATGAATTATTTAAAGATAATTCTCTATATTTTAGAAATGCTTTAGTAAGAGCGAATTATACAAATTATAATAAAGGTATTAAAGAAGATAAACGTTACTTAGTTATGTTTTTTGAAAATTTATTATTAGGTAAAGATAATGAATTAGATAATAATAAGTTATATATTTAATAAAGGAGAAGTCTAATGAAAACTAAAGAAGAAAAAATAAAAGAATTAGAAGATAAAGTAAGAGTTACTGATTTAACAGTATATGAAAAAGAAACATTTAAAAAGTCATTAGTAAAAGGAACTATTTCTGGAATGGTAACTTTTGCAATTCCTGTAAGTGTTTCTGTAGCGAGTAATGTGTTTGGAATAACTCTTAATTTAAATGACAGTAATATATTAAGTATGTTATATGAATGCCTATCTTATTTACCTGTTTCTGTTACTTTAGGTACAATAGGAGGTGTATTGCAAGAGGCATGGCATCTTCTTTATGCTGATCTCGATATACAAGAAATGAGAAAATTAAAGTATTTTATAGAAAATAAAGAAGATATAACTAAAGTAGCAGATATAAATATTTTAGATGTAAAGTATGGTACATCTGCTATGGACTTGATGGATTATGCTAATAAGGGAAGAAGTAAAGTATTAAAGTAACTATTAGTACTTTTTTCTTGTATAATAGGAAATTTACACTAAAAAATCGAAAAAATGTATTGACAAACATATTTTCTAGATAGTACACTTAAGTTACAAAAGTTAAGAGAGGTG
>CALVIY010000075.1 GCA_944331955.1 uncultured Bacilli bacterium | reverse complement strand
AATGTGGAGTGCATAATGATAGAGATATAAATGCTAGTTTAAACATATTAGTTGAAGGATTAAAGTTACACTATAATTTAGTTAGTTTAGTATAGATAATGTTTTAGATAAATAACAATTTAATATAAAAATAAATTAGTACGGTAGCGACTATCGGAATTTAAGCCTATGGAGAATAAGGGATACCTTATCTATGAAGTAGGAATCCTTGGAGGTAACGACAAGGTAAAAACAAACTTGTTTGTTTTATTTGTTCTTTAAAATGTTAATATCTTGTATGATATAAATGTATTAATTAATAGAAAGACAGTGATGTTTATGGAACTATTAGTACCAGCAGGAGATATAAATTCATTTTATGCAGCCTTAAATAATGGGGCCGATGCAATCTATTTATCAGGTAAAATGTTTGGAGCAAGAAGTTATGCTAAGAACTTTACGAGTGATGAGTTAAAAACTGTTTTAAAACTTGGTAAAATATATGGTGTTAAGGTTTATGTAACAATGAATACTTTAGTAAAGGAAAATGAAGTAGAAGAGTTTCTTAAAGAAGTAGAGTTTTTATATAATCTAGGAGTAGATGCCATTCTTATGCAAGACTTTGGTATGATATCTTTATGTTTGAAAAAGTATCCTAATCTTGAAATACATGCTTCAACTCAAGTTAATAGTAGTAGTTATGAAACTATTAAACTTCTATGTGAGATGGGAGTAAAACGTGTAGTACTACCAAGAGAAATGAGCATTGATGATATTAAGAAAATAGATATTCCTATTGAACTTGAAGCCTTTATTCATGGAGCCTTATGTGTAAGTTATTCAGGTAATTGCCTCTTTAGTTCTATGCTAGGTGGTAGAAGTGGTAATAGAGGAGAGTGTGTTGGTAGTTGTAGACTTCCTTATAAACTATATAAAGATAAGAATCTAATTGATAAAGGATATCTTTTATCAATGAAAGAGTTAAATACCTCATTTGATATAAGGACTCTACCTAGTAATGTTATTAGTCTTAAAGTAGAAGGAAGAATGAAGAGTCCATCTTATGTAGGATTTATTACAAAGTATTACCGTAAAATACTTGATGATAAAGAATTAACTACTAAGGATTTAGAAGACTTAAAGAGTATGTTTTATAGAGGTTTTACTAAAGGACATTTATTTAATGATGAAGACTTAATCAATAAAAATAGTCCTAATCATTTAGGAAGTCATTTAGGTAAAGTAATAGATGTTAATGATAATCGAATTAGAATAGAACTTGATAAGCCTTTATTACAAGGTGATGGTATTAGATTTAAAGAATCTAATAAAGGAATGATAGTTAATTATCTATATGACATGAAAGATAATCTAATTAATAAAGGAAATCCTAAACAGATAGTTGAAGTTGATAATAAAGTTAAACTTACTAGTTTAGATGAAGTTAGAAAGACAATTGATAAGTCTCTTGAAATAACTGATTTTACTATTACAAGAAAAGTTCCTATTAATATAGAAGTGAAAGCAAAGGTTGGAGAAACATTTACTTTAAGTTTTAGTGATTTATCTCATACTGTTACTTATACCGGTAATGTAGTAGAGAAATCTATTAATAATCCTATATCTAAAGATAGATTAATTAATCAGTTAGAAAAGCTAGGTAATACTCCTTTTGTTGCAAAACATATATCTATAGATATGGATGATAATATTTTTATTAGAATAGGTGATTTAAATATTGCTAGAAGAACTTTATCTGAAAGATTAATAGGAGCACGTCTTAATGACTATAAAGAACCTATTATTAAAGAAATAACTTTTGAAAAGATAAATACTAAAGAGATAATAGACTTAGATAATTACATAGAAGTAGAAAGAAATCCTTTCTATATTAAAGATGTCTTAAAAGATAAAAGTATAGTTAGTAATTTATTTAAACCAACTACTGATGTAATAGCATCCTACCATCTTAATGTTTTTAACTCATATACTGCTTATTACCTTTATAAGTTAGGGTATAAAGGGATAACTTTATCAGTAGAACTTAATAATATAGAGTTAAAATACTTAATAGAATCTATTAGAAAAAGATTTGGTAATGTTCCTTTAGTTATTAAAACTAAAGGGTATGTAGAAGTAATGATTATTAAAGGTAATATTTTAAACATAGATAAAGATACTCCTTATACTTTAGTTAATGTTAAAAATGATAAGTTTAAAACTTACTTTGATGGAAAATGTACTCATATTAATTCTAGTTATAGCCTTAATCTAGATGAAAATGAGTTTAATTATGATAATGTTTATTTTATAAGGGAAATTTAATAAAAATAAAATATTTAAAACTTAAAATTAGGTAAAATCTGCGTTAAATATCTTGTATTTTTTTGAATAATATATATAATATAGAACAATTAAAAGAAAGGAAGGATAACATGTTAGATAATAAATTAAAAAATAATCCAATAAAAAGATTTAGTGATGATATATCAGTTTTTGAAGATTTGAGTAATGGAGATACTGTTTTATATAATGAAGCAACTTCTAAAATATTTAGTGAAAAGAATTTAGAAGTACTTGAACTTATTGAAAATGAAGAGGAAAAACAATATTTATATGCTAGAAAAACTGTTAGTTGTGGTAGTACAACTGATGAATTATCTATGCTTATAGATGTTGATAATTTTGAAACAGATGGTTTTTATAGTAGCTTACAAGATAGATATATTAAAATACATGAAAATGATGGTGTTACTATAGATAAAGATTATAGTGTTCGTCTTGTTGAAACTGAATTAGAAGAAGTGGATTCTTATTTAGAGTTTTTAGAAGCTAGAAGAGTTGCTTTAGAAAAGGAAAATGCTAAGACAATAAAGAAAGTATTAGTTAGTAAACTAAATAATTAGTAATAGAACAGGATAAACGCATGAAATTTTAAAATCATGTGTTTTTTGTTATAATAGAAAAAAAAGAATAAAGTTGGTGTAGTAT
>CALVIY010000074.1 GCA_944331955.1 uncultured Bacilli bacterium | reverse complement strand
TATTTGAAACAATACCTGATAATGTTACCGAAGAAGATTTTTAAAATGCGTGGCACGTTTTGTTTACGAAGTAAATGAAAGTGGCGATAGCTATTTAAAAATTAATACTTTATGAACTTTAACCATTACGAAGTTTAGGTTATTGTGAAATAAAGTAAACGGTTTCTAAGGTGATAAACCTTAGCTTCCATATCTTGTCTCTGACAAGATATATAGGAAGTTATGAATAATGACAAAGCCACTTTTGTGCTATTTTCAATATTCATAAGATAAGGAGGTGTAATCTATATGGAATTATCTTATTCACTACATTTAGGAAATGATAAGAACAAATCTATTAAAGCAAGACAAGAAGCAAAGAATACTCCATCAGGTACTACATCAAAGAATAATAATGCTATTCAAAATGTTAAGCAATTAGGAAAAGTTAATCATCATAATTTAAGACAATATGATAATAATCAAGAATTAATTAAAACTATCAAAGGTTCAAATGATATTGTTGAAGATGTTAAAAAGCTATATTTAGATTTATTTGATGAAGCAAGATTAGAATATAATAATAAACAAACTAGAGATGATAGAAAAATAGACAATTATTTTAATAAGATAAGTAATGATACAAAACATGATCTTGCTTGTGAGATAGTTATTGAACTTGGAAATATGGAATATTGGGATGAGAAAAGTTTAGAATACAAGTATCAAATGACACAAGTATTTGAACAACAACTAGAAGACATACAAGAAATTGCTCCAGACTTTTATATAGCAAATGCTACTATACATTTTGATGAACATTCTCCACATATGCATATAGTTGGAGTGCCAGTTAAAGAAAATTGTAAAACTGGTTTATCAAGACAAGTTGGTAAAACTTCTATCTTTACAAAAGAATCATTAGTAGTTATTCAAGATAAAATGAGAGAAAGATGTATTGATGAATTTAATATTGCTTATGGTATGGATTCAAAGTTAAAAGAAAAACAAAAAGGTAAAAACAGAGATATTACTCCATATGAAAGAAAACTCTTTAATGAAAGAGTAAAAGGTCTTAAGCAAGAAATATCTAATCTTGAAAATGAAGTATCTGGTTTAGAAGATAATAAAAAATCTATCAATAAGCAAATAACTAAACTTAATAAAGATAAAGATGATATAAGTGATGAAATCGATAAAAAGAAGAAACTCAATAATAAAATTATTATTAAATCTAAAAATCAATTATTAGATGAAAATAAAAAATTAAAAGAAGAAAATGAACATTTAAGGAGTATTAACTATCAAACTGAAACAAGATATAACGATTTAAAAGAAAAAACTGATTATCTTATTTATCATTTAAATAAAATAATCAAAAAACTTCCAGAATTTATCCAA
This sequence comes from uncultured Bacilli bacterium, assembly GCA_944331955.1. Taxonomy (GTDB): domain Bacteria; phylum Bacillota_I; class Bacilli_A; order RF39; family UBA660; genus Onthousia. The sequence continues at coordinate 1,801 of CALVIY010000074.1, read as the reverse complement.
GAATTAATTGATAGATTATTTAATTACAATAATATTAATCTTAATTTTTTTAAACAACAATATGATCCTGAGGTTATAAGAAAGAGAGAAAAATCATTTAAAGGATTTAATTTATTTAATAAAAAAGAAATTGATAAAGCAACAAAGCATCTTAATGATGAAATGGATGAGTATGCTGAAGAATTTTATGAAACTAAAAAGTCAAAAGATGATGAATTAGAAAGATAATTAATAGAAAGTTGGTGATAAATATGCTTACTATAAATTGGAAGCAAATATATGAATTTAATTTAAATGATAATAAACAATGGATTTTGATTCTTTATGATATATCACAAAATCATTATGTTGGAGTACCTGTTTATAACGAAGAAAAAGAAAATAGTGTTCATTTAAAATCTATAAATAAATATGTAGTATTAGATGAAATAACTGATTATAATCGTTCTAATATTAAAAGATGTGTTTATATTAAAGGTAAACCAATTAAAATAACTAATAAAGAATTTGATGATATTCTATTAAAATCTAAAATTAGTTTTTTAAACTATGTTAAAGATAATACAAATAATGATCCAGATGGCATATCATATAATAAATGGTGTAAAGATAAACTAGAACTAATAAAGAAAAAAGATGATGATACTACTAGTTTAAAAGTTGGAGCTATATATTGGGTAGATTTAGGGTATAATATTGGTAGTGAATTAAGAAAATTAAGACCAGCAATATTATGGAGAAGTGCATCAAATAAAAAAATGTGGACTGCAATACCACTTACTTCAAAACATAAAGATGATAATTATTATTTTCACTATGATTTAATAGATGAAAAATTAGGAACTGCTAGATTAGAAAATTTGATTAACATAAGTTCTAATAGAATTAGAGAACCTTATTATATAAATAACAAAATAGCGACTATTACTAAAAAAGATAATGATGCTATTTTAAAAATAATAAAGAAGTATTATGCGTTTGAAGAAATAAAACAAACAAATAGAACTATTAGAAACTATAATAATATTAATAAATCTAAAGAAAATCGCGAAAAAGTGTTGACTTAAACAATTAAAATGGTATAATTAGAGTACTTTAGATTGTTGCAGGTGTATTTATACACTTGGTAGAAGTATTTCAAAAGGAAGGGTTTATCTCTTCCTTTTGCTTTATTTTAAATCAAGTAACATTTTTACCAATTTTTTACTACTTCTACTTTGCTGTTCTCTAAGCACTGATTTTTGATTTTCAGACAAGCTAACATTTCCTTTAATATAGTCATGGTATAAATCTTTTATTTGTATTGATTGTGTAGGATAAATTTCTCCTTCAGATAATCCATTTCTATATAATGAATGTTTTGACATTTTGAAAGTAAGATATGTAGATAAGTCATTTGCTTTTAAAAGTATTTCATTTAAATCGTTAATGTTATAAACAGTTGGTGTAATTAAACGAATTATATCACTTTTTAAAATATTACCATTTTCATCTAATGTAATATCTAAATCAGTTAACATCTCTTGAATATTTTGACTATCTTTATTACCAATTTTTTCGATAAGATTTAATAGTAAATTAGCCTTATTTCTTACAATAGTTGTATATTTATTAAAATATTCTAAAGTATATGGTTCAAAACAATATCTTCCTACACTAATATCATCAACAAATTCTTGTGAAGAATCTTCAATATCTTGTTTAGTCCATTCAGCAATATTGCTACTTCTTTTAGGTCTTGGACTTTCAATTCTCTTTTTTAATTCAGGATCTTCTTCAATAAATTTTTGTTCAAGATAAT
>CALVIY010000073.1 GCA_944331955.1 uncultured Bacilli bacterium | reverse complement strand
GCATAACCTTTAACAGTCTCTACTAAATTAGGAATTAAATCTGCTCTTCTTTTTAATTGAACATCAATTTGACTCCATTGATCTTTAACTCTATTTCTAAGTTGTACTAAAGAATTATATGTTGCAATATACCAAATTATTAAAATAACAATAATTGCAACTATTACAATACCTATAATCATTCCTGTTGACATATTATCCCTCCTAATAAGATTATATCTTAAAGATCAAAAAAATTATAGTATAAATTTATAAATATTGGTAAAAATATGTCTAGGAGATGATTTTATGAGTATAAAAGATTATATTTTAAACAATTTCAAGAATGATAATAAGGAAGCAATTAAAGAAGCGATAACAGAATCAATTAATTCTAAAGATGAAGTAACTCTTCCTGGTATGGGAGTATTTATGGAAATAATTTGGAGTAATGCAACAGATGATATGAAAGAAGAAATGCTAACAATACTTGAAAATAATTTAAAAAAATAAGCTTAAAGCATTTGACAAATTGATTTACACAGCATATAATAATATACATAATGTTAATAGGAGATAGTAACCCTAGCCTAGCTTCGGCGTTCATAACTTCTGTTAGGTTCTAAGAATTGAAGGCACTTTGCCTAATTCAACATTAGGCTGCTACTAAATAGACTGTAATGAAACTAATCATTACAGTCTTTTCTATTAATTATTTTCTATATAGGAAGCATACTCAGTACATTTTTCAACATCATAATTACCAACATTTATAATTTCATATAAATATATGCTTTCCCCATCATTAACAATTATTGTTGAATAATAATTATTATTATAAATATATCTAGCTGCAAATCCTTGATTATTATCTCCAATAACATTACTTGAATAATAAGTATAATTAGAATCACTAACAATATAGTCATTCATAGCATCCTTTATAGTCTTAACAGAACCCATATTATCTACTTCAACGAAAGTAAGCCTACAAAAATCATTAGAAGTATCTCCAAAATCAACATAATCATATATATATTGAGAACCCCCTACTCTTTCAAAGGTAGAAGGAAAAGACAGATTAAATTTAAGAGCAATTGAAGTATCAGTACTAAATCTTAACCCAACTTCATCCCAAACATCTGGAATATTAAGCACTTGCTCATAACCACTACTATCTCCACCTATTATAAATGTTTCGGCTTTAGTATCTTGTTTATCATCTTCTTTTGTAGTGTCTTGTTTATTATCTAAGGTACTATGATCTTTACTTGATAAAGATGATATACTAAAAAATACATTATCAATAGATTCTATACCTGTATTTATAGGATATCCTAATAATGCTAGAACAATATATATAGAAATTGTTAGTAGCACCATTATTCCTATACCTTTAATAAGAGGGATAATACCTGATTCTCCTTCTTTTGAACATAAACATGATAAATCTTCTCTACTCATTTCTGGATGAGTTTGTTTCAACTTTTTAATCTTATATTTAGCATGCATGAGATAAATAGGATTAGAAAAAACACCAAATATAACAAAAGTAAAAATTTGATATAAAAAACTATTTAACAAAACTGGGAAAAAAACATATAAAAAGGCATAAATAATTCCATAGATAATAGGAACTGAATATACTTTATGATATAATAGCCAAAGTGAACCAAATATGGCAGCCCATAAATTAAAACCTCCACTTCTAATTTTTTCATAATTAATCCCTATATAACTAGATAGTAAAAGTTCATCTTCACTTCCACCGTTAAACAATACTCCATATACATCAACATTATCATGATATTTATATATATTTTTATTATTATCACTCACTTTTGTATCATTATCATTAGTAATTATATTTTCCTTTAAATCACTAGAAGAATTTGCCTCTAAATTACTGCTATGTGATTCAGGTACTATTTCTTTAACTACTTTCTCATTACTATTTTCTATAACACCATTCTGTTTTATATCAAAATATTCATTATTAACTTTACTTACATTTTCAGAATTATTAGATGTTTCAATCAAAGTTTCATCATTACTTAAACTTACATTATCTTCTTTAGGTACATCTTCAATATTTTCTTTTTTTGAGTCAGCATTAAACATACCAAAAAGATCATTATTATTTTCGTTATTATTCATATTTTACTACACCACTCTCTTACCTTATAAATAAATTATATAATCTAAATATATTTATAGCAAGGAAAAACTTATCCATAGGATTAAAGAGTGACAGTACAATTAATGATAGTCCAGTATACGTACCACAAAGTTGGATGGCAAGTAATCGAGCAAATAAAATAATATATGACCTATCTATTAAAAAAATAATCGCAGTACCTATTAATTTATATAATAATGATATGAGCTATATATAGTAAATTAACTCTTCCTGATATGAAAATAATTTGGAATAATGCAACAGATGATATGAAAGAAGAAATGCTAACAATACTTGAAAATAATTTAAAAAAAGGGGCTGTTGGGAAATTAAGTAATTAATTTCTTGACAGTCTTTTTTCGTACAAAAACAAAAATTTCCTTAAAACACAAAGTTTCAAGGGAATATGCAATACAATTATCTTGTTCATTGAGTTGTGTCACATGAAATATTTTACCACAAAAAACCTATTTTTCTAGTTTCCTCAAATAAATTCTATGGGGAATTTGAAAAAGTGTATTTAATTTTAGATTTCATATTTTAATAATTGTTAAAAAATAAAGAAAAAGAGGCTAGAAGGTTTTACTTAATTTCCCAACAGCCCCTTTTTCTTTAGTACTTTAGTTAACATATCTTTGTTATCTTGATAAGTATCATCAAAAACAAAAGAGTTTAATTTATTATCAATAAAAGCATATATAGCTAGTATATTACCATCTAAATTAGTCATAGCATTATTCAATACTTCTAAATGATCATTACTTACAACTTCAGGAATTGAAATTAATAACCATGGTGTAGAAATTACAAAAGCAAGATGACCACTACTAGCATAATCAATAGAAAAATTACTAATATCTTCAAAGTTAATATGCAAATTATGTTCAGAATTTATAATTTTAAAGCAATTATCATGATTACGATTAAAATTAACTTCCTTTTTTAAACTAAACAAACTAGTCTTTTCTCTTAACTCATCAGAAAGAAAAACTTCAACTCTATTTCCCTCTATCATAATCTAAACACCCATAGTAACAGTCTCAGGTAAAGTTGAACCTCCATCTATTACAATACTTGTTCCTGTTATATAACTAGATGAATCACTAGCAAGGAAACATGCAAGTTCTCCTAACTCACTAGGATCTCCTAATCTTTTCATAGGAATACTCTTTGCAATACCATTAATTACACTTTCAGGATCATTAAGATTAGTTTCTTTTGCCATACCATCAACCATAGGTGTTCTAATATATCCAGGTAAAATAGCATTAACTCTAATATTATGATCTACTTCTTCACGAGCAAGAGCCTTAGTAAAACCAACAAGAGCAGCTTTAGTAGTAGCATAAGCTACTTCTCC
>CALVIY010000072.1 GCA_944331955.1 uncultured Bacilli bacterium | reverse complement strand
AATAGAGTTAGAACAAAGGAAGAACTATTAGAATTATTAAAGGAATATAGGGGAATATTATCTAATCCTATGCAAGAGTATTTAAATTCTTTAATAGAATTAGAGTTTTCTGTTATAAGGGATTATATTAAAGATACAGATAGAGAAGTTTTAGCAGAATTAGAAGTATATAAGAAAGTAGCGATATATAATATCTATAATAGAGCTTTAAACCTATTTAAAATGCAAGATATGCAACTTAGTATTTCTGGCAATGAAAATGGTTTTGAAAGTTTAAATATTTATACTAAATTAAATGATAAAAATGTAGAATTATTTAGATTTGATTATAGTGAAGGTCGAAGTTTGAATAATATAATACCTGATTCATATAAAACTATGAAAATTGGAACTGTTAATTTATATCAAACGTTAGAAAATAAAGAATTAAGAGAAAAAGAATTAAATAGAGTAATGAATAAGTTAGAGGAATTGTATGATAAACGCAACCCATATTCATCACGTCGTGGAGTATATGGAGGTCCAAGTCAATATTGGAGACATCAACATTGTGGAGTATATGGAGGTCCAAGTCAATATTGGAGACATCAACATTCACTTGAGATAGCTAAATATGAGAATTTATTTACAGAATTAGATGCTAAGAATGAATTAATTGAAGAAGATAAAAGAGAAATTGAAATAACTAATAGGGTATATAATTTATTATTAGAAGATTATGGATTAACTGATAAAAGTTTTTATGAGGTAGTAGATAAATCTGAAAGTAATCTTCAAAAAAAGCTTATTAAAAGGCAATCTAATTTAACTATTGTAACTGATATTAAATATGTATAAATTATTATATTAAAGAAACTAATTAAGAAGGTGACATGATGAAAGGACAAAATATGTATCTAGCATTTGGTAGTGAAGTCATCTATGATGATGCTTCCTTTTTAATAGAAGATAATGATAAAGTAGGTGTTGTTGGTGTAAATGGAGCAGGTAAGACAACTCTATTTAAGATTATCTTGAAAGAAGAAACTTTAGATGCTGGTAAAGTAACTGTAAATAATAAAAGACTTGGTTATCTTCCTCAGGAGATTAATTTTACTGATAAAGAGAAAAATGTCTTAGATTATTTATATAGTGGAAGACCAATTGAGGCGTTAGAACAAGAATTAAATGTTGTTTATGAAAAACTAAGTAGTGCAAGTGAGTTAGAACAAAATAAACTTTTAAGACAAGCAGAGAAGATTCAAAGTGAACTTGATAGTCTAAATCAATATACAGCAGAAGATGAGTTATTGTCTTTGATTGAAAATATGAAAATAGATAGTGAACTCTTAGAGATGAAAGTAGGAGATTTATCAGGAGGACAAAAATCTAAAATCGCTTTTGCAAGACTTCTTTTTTCAAACTCTGATATATTGCTTTTAGATGAACCTACAAACCATTTGGATGCTAAGACTAAAGACTTTGTCATAGATTATCTAAAGAGTTATCATGGTATGGTGTTAGTAATCAGTCACGATATTGATTTCTTAAATGAAGTAGTAACAAAGACAATGTTTATTAATAAAGTTACTCATAAAATAAAAGTGTATAAAGGTAATTATAAAGAATTTAAAAGGCTCTATGCTGATGAAATGATGCAAAAAGAGTTAAGAATAAAAGAACAAGAAAGAAAAATAAAGAAATTAGAAGAAGTTGTTAAAAGAGCAGAGTCTGCCTCTCGTACTAATCATAACTTAAAGAGATTAGGGGAATCTAGAAAGAAGATGTTAGAGAAAAAGTTAGATGAATTAGAGGTAAGAGAAGAAAAATATAAGACTGTTACTATGAAAGTAGAGCCTAAAGAGGTTAGCGGTAGAATACCTTTAGAAGTAAAACATTTAACTTTTCATTATCCTTCCAAGAGTGATTTATATCGTAATCTATCTTTTGAGATGGCAAGAGGAGAGAAGTTTTTAATAGTTGGAGAAAATGGAGTAGGTAAGTCAACTTTATTAAAGTTAATTATGAATAAATTAAAACCTATTAAAGGAGAAATAGTTTATGGTTATAAAGCATCTATCGCTTATTATGCTCAAGAGTTAGAAATATTAGATGAAGATAAGACTATCCTAGAAAATGTAGATAATCCTAATTATAGTGATAATGAGTTAAGAACTTTTTTAGGAAACTTTCTATTTTCTAATAATGATGTTTTTAAGAAAGTAAAAGTATTATCTCCTGGAGAGAAAGCAAGAGTAGCTTTGTGTAAAATACTGATTCAAAGAACTAACATAATTATACTAGATGAACCTACTAATCACTTTGATCCAGAAACACAAAAAATTATTGGTGAGAACTTTAAGAATTATACTGGTACTTTAATAATGGTAAGTCATAATCCTTCTTTTGTAGAACAGATTGGTGTAACTAGAATGTTAGTCTTACCAGAAGGTAAAATTGTAGAATATAAAAGAGAATTACTTCATTACTATTATTACTTAAATACAGAGTTAGTGTAATATTGAAATTAAAAATAGTTAGTTTTATAATAATACTAGGAGATGATAAAAATGGCTAAAAAAGATTTAGGTGTTAAACCTTATTTATTTCCAATGCCTGTTTTAATGATTGCAACATACTGTGAAGATGGCAGTGTTGATGTTATGAATATGGCTTGGGGAGGAATTTGTGGTAATAATAAAGTTGCTTTAAATATTACAGAGAGTCATAAGACTTCTAAGAATATTAAAGAAAGAGGAGCTTTTACTATTAGTGTTGCAGATGTTCCTCATTTAGAAGAGTCAGACTACTTTGGTACTGCTAGTGCTAATAGAGTTAAAGATAAATTTGAGAAAAGTGGTATGCACGCGGTTAAAAGTGAAAGAGTAGATGCTCCAATTATTGAAGAGTATCCAATTACCTTAGAATGTAAAGTATCTAAGATATATAATGATGATGAAGGATTTAGAGTAGTTGGTGAAATAGTTAATGTCTTAGCAGATGAAGAAGTACTTGATTCTAATGGTAAAGTTGATCCTACTAAGTTAAATGCTTTTGTCTTTGATCAATTCCAAAATGGATATTATGCAATTGGAGAAAAAGTAGGAGAAGCTTGGAAAAGTGGAAATAAATATATGAAATAGAGTATTTGGTTAGCTTTTGATACTTGAAAATAATATATATTTATGATACTATGAATATGTAAAAGAAATTTACATAAACTAAAAAAGAGGAAATACCTAGTTTGCGTTCGGGTGTTACCTCTAAATGGTTAGAAGTAAAAACCCTAGTTACAATGATGTAATAGGGTGTTTTACTATCTATAAATAATTAAAAGAATTATAATAAGTAATAATATTACTATTAAAGAATCTTTTTTACTCATAAACATTTCCCCTTTCTAACCCCCTGAAGTCAAGAGATATAGAAAGAGGCAAACACCCATACTAGGTAATTCCTAAGTTAATAGTAGCATATTTTTATTTATAAAACAATCGAACAAGATACATTTTTTAATAGAAAATTTGTTTTATATATTTTAATTTAATTAGAAGAGTATAAGTTCTTCTTTTTATATTGTCTAGGTATTTTTCTTATGCTATAATTTTGCTTGGAAGAGGTGGATTATGTTAGAAGTTAAAGACTTAAAGAAGAAGTTCGTTAAGTATAAT
>CALVIY010000071.1 GCA_944331955.1 uncultured Bacilli bacterium | reverse complement strand
TAGAAGAAGATAGTAATAATACTTTAGATAATAGTTATTTAAAGATGAGACTAACAAATGATAAAGGATATGATAGTGGAGTAATAAAAGTAAATAATTATGGAAAAGGAACATTTGAAATAAGAGGAGAAGAGGAAATAGAGCCAGAAGATACAGTAACTTATGAATTAAGACTTTGGTTAGATGAGGATGCAGATAACAATGCACAAGGCAAGTTATATCAAAGTAAGATAGTAGTAACAAGTTATGATAGAGAACAAAATGGTCCAAATGCACCCATGTTAGACGATGGAATGATAGCAGTAAAATATGAAAATAATAATTGGGTAAAAGCAGATAGAAATAATACTAATAATGATTGGTATAACTATGATGAACTAAAATGGGCTAATGCTGTAACAGTATCATCATCAACAAGAAGTAATTATCTTAATGCATCTAATGGAACAGTAATAAATATTGATGATATAGAAACAATGTGGGTATGGATACCAAGATATAGTTATGCAATAGGAAGTGAAGATGGAACAAAATATTATGGTAAACAAGGAGAATATTTAGAAAATAGTCCTACAGAATCTTTACCAGGGGAAATAGATATAAAGTTTGTTAGTGAAAATACTAAAGATAGAGGTAGTGCTAAATATATAGTAGATGAAGGATTAACAGATGATACTTGGTATACTCCAGATGGATTTACTTTTGGTGATGAAGAATTAAGAGGACTATGGGTAGGAAAGTTTGAAACAAGTAGTAGTAATCCATCATTAAGTTATACAGGAGGAAATATTTCAGAACTTGATCCTATGATAAAACCAAATGTTACTAGTTGGAGATATATAAATGTAAGTAATGCTTTTAATGTATCATTAAAAATGAATGATGCAGGAAATAGATATGGTTTTAATGATAGTACTGATACTCATATGATGAAAAATAGTGAGTGGGCTCTAGTTAGTTTTCTTACTCAGTCTAAATATGGTAAGTTGGCTAATACTAATTTTTCTTTTGATAACAAAGAAGTATATATTAATAAGAGTAATAATTATATAACTGGGTGTAGTTATGGTACTCATTCAAATTTTGATGCAGATTATGGATGCCAATATCAATATAATATAGATATAAATGGAACAGGTGCAAGTACAACAGGAAATATATATGGAATATATGATATGATTGGGGGAGCTAATGAACATGTTATGGGTAATTATAATGACATTGTTGAAGAAAGTGGATTTACAAGTATGCCAGAGTTAAAATATTATGATAAATATATAACTTCTGATATTAATACTGCTTGCAATGGTAAAGAATGCATATCCCATGCTTTAAGTGATACATATAGATGGTATAGTGATTATCATAGCATGATAAATGAAGAATTTCCTTTTATGATTCGTAGTGGACGTTATGATGGTGGTGAATATGCTGGTATATTTGCATTTACTACAGGTGGAAGTCATGGAGGAGCTTATAGTGATTATTCCTTTAGAATAGTTTCAACAATTAAATAATTTTACGTCAATTTTTTTAATTTTTCTTTTCTCATCATCTTCTTTGTAATAAAATAGATAGTGTTAGAAAAGAGGATATTTATGAATGAAGTAATTATTGAAGAGATTAGTAAAGATTTAGATATTAGTAAAAAGCAGGTTATGACTGTTTTGAAATTATTAGAAGAAGGAAATACTATTCCTTTTATTGCAAGATATCGTAAAGAAGCGACTGGGGCTTTAAATGAAGAGGTTATTAAATCTATAGATGATGTTTATCAATATCAAGTTAATCTTTTAAAACGTAAAGAAGATGTTATTAGATTAATTGATGAGAAAGGACTTCTTACTGATGAATTAAAAGCATCTATTATGAAGTGTACTAAGCTTGTTGAAGTGGATGATTTATATCGTCCTTATAAAGAGAAGAAAAAGACTAAGGCAACTGATGCTATTAATAGTGGGTTAGAGCCTCTTGCAAAGATTATTATGTCTTGTCCTACTAAAGGAGATATTAATACTATTGCATCTAAATACCTTAATGATAAAGTTAAGAGTGTAGAAGATGCTATTACTGGGGCTAAATATATTATCGCTGAATGGATAAGTGATAATGCATATTACCGTAAATGGATTAGAAGTTATATCTTTAAGGAAGGGGTAATTGTTAGTAAGTTAAAGAAAAATGCAGAAGATGAAAATAAGACTTATAGTAACTATTATGAGTTTAGTGAAACAGTTAAACACATTAAACCTCATCGAATATTAGCGATTAATAGAGGTGAGAAAGAAGGAGTCTTGTCTGTTAAATTAGATTATGATGTAGAAAAGATTACTAAATATTTAGAGACTAAAGTAATTAAGAATAAAGAATCTTTCTGTTATCAGATAATTCTTGAGGCAATTAATGATAGTCTTAAACGTTTAATACTTCCTAGTGTAGATAGAGAAGTACGTGCTGAACTTAAAGAAAAAGGTGAGGTACGTGCTATTGATAATTTTTCTACTAATGTAGAGAAACTTTTACTTACTCCTCCTTTAAAAGATAAAACTGTATTAGGATATGATCCTGCTTTTAGGACTGGATGTAAACTTGCTGTATTAGATAAAACTGGTAAAGTCTTAGATATATCAGTAATATATCCTACTGAACCTCATAATGATATAGAAGGTTCTCGTAAAAAGATACTTGAACTAATAGATAAATACAATATCGATGTAATCGCTATAGGAAATGGTACAGCATCTCGTGAAAGTGAAGCTTTTGTTGCAGATACTATTAAATCTTGTAATAAAGATGTATCCTATATTATAGTAAGTGAAGCAGGGGCATCAGTTTATTCTGCTAGTAAACTTGCAATAGAAGAGTTTCCTGATTTGACTGTTGAAAAAAGAAGTGCCGTTAGTATTGGTAGACGTGTTCAAGATGCATTATCTGAACTTGTTAAAATAGATCCTAAGAGTATAGGTGTTGGTCTTTATCAACATGATGTACCTGTTAAGAAGTTAGATGAATCTTTAAACTTTGTTGTTAGTAAAGCTGTTAATGGTGTTGGTGTTAATATAAACACTGCTAGTCCATCGCTACTAAAATACGTATCTGGACTTAATAAAAAAGTTATTGATAATATTGTTTCCTTTAGAGAAAGTCATGGTAAATTTAAAAATAGGGATGAGATTCATAAAATATCTGGAGTTACTGATAAAGTTTATGAACAATCAGTTGGCTTCTTAAGAATACTTGATGGTGATAATCCTTTAGATAAAACTTCTATACATCCTGAAAGTTATGATAAAACTCTTAAACTTCTTAATTATTTAGGATTTAATGTTAGTGATTTAGGAAGTAGTGAACTTGTTGATAAACTTAATAACTTAGATATAGAGAGTCTTAGTAAAGAAATAGATATTGATAAGTACACCTTAACTGATATTATAGAGTCTTTAGAAAAACCTATGAGAGATTTACGTGATAATTATCCACAACCTATTCTTAGAAGTGATATCTTACATCTAGAAGACTTAAAAATAGGTGATAAACTACAAGGAACAGTACGTAATGTAGTCGATTTTGGTCTATTTATTGATATTGGTCTAAAGAACGATGGCCTTGCTCATATCTCTAAATTAACTCATGAATATATTAAAAATCCTAGTGATTTATTTAGTGTTGGTGATATAGTTGATTGTTATGTAGAAGGGGTAGACTTAGATAAAAAGAAAGTTAGTTTAACTTTAGGTGAATTCTCAAAGTAAATGCCCGTGACAAAATAAGTGATATCAATAGACAAGTAATAACCCGTTAAGAATAGG
>CALVIY010000070.1 GCA_944331955.1 uncultured Bacilli bacterium | reverse complement strand
GTAGCGTACTATCAAAATATCAAAAAATACCCATAAATAAACAAAAATGGCTACCTTTCGGTAGCCTTCAGGGGGTTCGGTTGAATATAAATCCACACTTAGATAGTGGACTATATCACCATGATAAGCAAAATACTTACCATGTACCATAATCATATCTAAAAATTTCCAACTTGTCAATTTGATTTTGAAAATTTATCCAAAAATTTACACATTTACATTTAACTATGTATAATTGTATTTATCAGTCTAAGTTTATTAGCATCAGTTTCTTTATCTAGTAAGTATTCTAGGGAATCTTCTCTAGCTTGTAACAATATTTTGTAATCTGCTTTTAAATCTGCTATCTTGAAAGTCATATCACCACTTTGTTTAGTTCCAAACAAATCTCCGTGACCTCTTAGTTTAAAGTCTTCTTCACTAATCTCAAAACCATCATTAGTACTTTCCATTATCTCAAGTCTTTTCGTATCATTATCACTAATTAAAATACAACTAGACTGTAATTCACTTCTTCCTACTCTTCCTCTTAACTGATGAAGTGTAGAAAAACCAAATCTTTCAGCATTAAATATTACCATCATCGTAGCATTAGGAACATCTACTCCTACTTCGATAACGGTTGTACTAATTAGAATCTGGACTTTATTTTGTAAAAACTCATTCATAATTAACTCTTTAGCAGCACTAGCCATTTTACCATGAACTAAATCTATTTTATATTTACTACCGAAAGCAAGAGTCATCTTTTCTTTTAAGTCATTTACATTAGTTAAATCACTGTTTTCACTTTCTTCAATAAGTGGTGCGATAACATATATCTGATGACCTTCTTTTAATTCTTCATACATCATTTCTAAGACATCTTTAATTTCTTTATTATTCTTAACAACAGTTTTAATTTTCTTTCTACCCTTAGGTCTTGTCTTAATAGTAGATACATCCATATCTCCATAAATAGTTAAAGCATAAGTTCTAGGAATAGGTGTTGCACTCATATAAAGAGTATCAGGTTTTTGTCCTTTATTATGCAAGTTAGCTCTTTGGTTAACTCCAAATCTATGTTGTTCATCTGTAATAACTAATCCAAGGTTATGATAAGTAACATCTTCTTGAATTAAAGCGTGAGTTCCAACAATTATATCAATATCACCATTTTTTAACTCCTCATAGATTAAATCTTTTTCCTTTTTAGGAGTTGATCCAGTAAGTAAAGCCATACTTAAGTTATAATCTTTAAAGATATCTTTTAAATTACTAAAATGTTGTGTTGCAAGTATTTCAGTAGGTGCCATTAAAGCACTCTGATATCCACTTAAATAATTTGCATACATAGCTATAAAAGAAACTATAGTCTTACCACTACCAACATCACCCTGTAATAGTCTATTCATTCTACTCTTACTCTTTAAATCTTTAATAATTGTGTTAACAGCCGTTACTTGGTCTTTTGTAAGTTCATAAGGAAGATGCGAAATAAAATCATTAACTTTGGATTCATCTATCTCACGCTCAATTCCACTATTTACTTTCTTATTCTCTTCTTTTAAATAGTTAATCTTAAACATAAACTCAAATAATTCTTCATACTTAAGTCTTATCATTGCCTCTTTTAATTTCTCTTTACTAGGAGGATTATGTACTATATTTAAAGCCATTCTCTTATTAGAAAAGTTATACTTTTCTTGATATTTTAAAGGTATACTATCATGTATCTCTTTACTTTGACCAAGTAGTGCCATATTAATATATAAAGCCATATTCTTATTAGTTAGTCCACTAGTTAAATGATAAACAGGTTCTATCTTCACTTTATTAGAAAGTGACTCCATCTTTATTTCTGATGCTGTTATAACGTTTTTAGGCTTATCAAATTTACCTATAACAGTAACAGTAGTACCAACAGTAAGTTGACTTTTTAAGAAAGCTCTATTAAATATTGATACCCCTACAACTCCACTAGCTGTTACAAGACGAAAATTCATCTTATTAAGTCCTGCTTTAAATCTAACTAATATTGGACTACTTTCTATTTTCCCATCTATAATTATATGATCTCCATCATTTGTTTCTTGTAAATTCCCTCTAACTAAAAATTCATATCTAAAAGGATAATGTGTAACTAAATCATCTACTGTATTTATCCCTATCTTAGAAAGAAGTGTTAAAGCTCTAGGTCCTACACCTTTTATATCTTTTAATGCCACTGTCTACCACCTCTTTTTCTGTCTCATATTATAGCATAATTTTTAGAATTTTAAAAGAAAATAAATCATAAAATTTTAATAAAGGGAGGAATTTATGAAAGTAATTGCAAATGGTGGTGCTTCTACTAAAAACGTTGCTAATAATACATTAGATGCTATTTATTTAGGACTTAATGCTCCATATATTGATGGATTTAAATTTAAACTTTATTTAACTAAAGATAAAGAAATTATTACTTTAAGTGATGATATAGTAGAATTATATACTAAAGGGCTTAATGAAATAGATGATTATACTTTAAAAGATTTTTTACTTTTTAATGTAGGTAGTAAGGTTCAAAAGCAACAGATAGTTACATTGAGACAAATTCTTTATATATTCCAAAATACTAATAAATATTTAATATTAGAACTTGCAGATCAAAAAGAAAATAATGCTCTATTTACAGATTTAGTTTTAAATATGATAAGAAGCTATTCTAATAGTATTAATATTTATTTAGAAAGTGAAAACAAGGAAATAGTTGAATATTTAAAATCTACTGATAACTCTTATCCTATTGGTATTAGAGTAACTGAAGAAAGTACTGATAATTGGTATGTTGATGTAGATTTTTATGATATTAATACTACTCTTTTAGATGATTTTAATATAAGAGATAAGGTTAAAGAAAATAAACTTATTATGATAGATCAAGTTAATAGAATGGAAGTATTTGATTTAATCTATGCTGAATATCAAGATATATTTAACTATATTTATATTATAACTAATCAAATTGCTAATATTAATAGTAGTGAACAAATGCAAAACAGAAGCTGAAATTTAACTTCTGTTTTTATTAGCAATCTTTCTAATTTTTATCTTAGCTCGTGTTTCAATTAAATTTTCTTTAACACTATCTGGTTTTTCTTCTATTTTCTCTATGATTTTTAAATATCTAGAAGCTTTATCATAAAAGCCTTTCTCTGTTAAAAAAACAGAAGCATATAACATTATATTAGCTCTTTCCTCATTATTTACATTAAGTTCTAAAATATACTTATCAAGTTCGTTTAGTTTAGTAATAAAATCATTATCTACTATAGCTTTAGCATTAAGCAATAATGATTGGTAAAATAAAATTTTTTCGTCAGTTAATTTATTTTTTCTCTTATTTTTATTATTCAAATACTTCATATTCTTTATCCTCTAATTTAGGTATAAACTTCCTTTAAAAAGTTAGTAAACTTTTTTCAAAAAAAGTGTTGACAAAATGACTTCAAATGATTATTATAAAAAGCACCAATTCGGAATTAGGCGAATTGGTCGCTAGTATCACACTAGCCAACCCCTTTTTATTCTTTTTTAAGAGACTGCCCTTCAGGGGGTGCAGTCTCTATTTTTATTTTTAAGCATGACAATAGTCAAGACAAAAGTAAATATCCTTCATATTTTAATAATGAAAGGAGAAAAATTATGAATATAGAAGATTTTAATGACAAATGTAAAGATTGCAATGATTGTTGTTTATGTGAAGTTATTAAGTGTTTATGTAATGATTGCACTGGTCCAACAGGTCCTACTGGTAGAACTGGAGATAGAGGGCCAACTGGACCAACAGGGGCAACTGGAATGACAGGTCCTACTGG
>CALVIY010000069.1 GCA_944331955.1 uncultured Bacilli bacterium | reverse complement strand
ATAAAAGTATAATTGTTATCCTTACAAAAGTTTTGTTTAAACTTCATATTATCGTTTCCAATATAAATATCTTTATTGCCATCTAATGTATTACATTTGATTAAGGTTATATCTCCCTTATATATTTGAGTACCACCATCCATTAAAGTATCTTCTAGTTTTAATGTGTCTATTATTTTGTTTATAGCATTGCTATTATCTTCAATATAACTTTTTAATTCAACTTTTCTATCTTTCATTTCAATAGTTATATTTTCAATACAATAAGTATAAATATTTCTACCATCTTTTGATAAAAGCAATTTAGGTTTATTACATTCATTTTGATTTTCATATTCGATATTAAAATTATTTTTTGAGCTACAACCTGTTACTATAGTTATTATTAAAATCCCAACTATTACCTTTTTCATTATTACCCTCCGATACTACAAATTA
Source organism: uncultured Bacilli bacterium (assembly GCA_944331955.1). Taxonomy (GTDB): domain Bacteria; phylum Bacillota_I; class Bacilli_A; order RF39; family UBA660; genus Onthousia. The sequence goes on along the minus strand of CALVIY010000069.1, from coordinate 3,570 downwards.
ATTATTGTTTAGATAATTATATCATTAAATACAAAATAAAAATAGTAGATTACAAGCCTACTACTTAATTATTCGATATATTAATTTTATTTATCTAATCTTACTGACCTTTTATAAGGCTTTTTTTGATTAGTAAGTCTAGTTAAATAATCAATGCTAGTATTAAAATGTATTGCTATTTTATTAAAGAGTCAACTGATATATTTAGATCTCCTGTTTCATATATTGAATAAGTTGTTTGCGAACAATTTAATATTTTAGCAATTTCATTTTGACTTAAATATCTATCTTCCTCAATCATTTTTAATTTGAAAATAACCGGTCTTACTCCATTATTACAACAAACTATACGAATATCACCTACTCCATATAATTTTTCTCTACTTACTAGGAACTTAATTAAATACAAATAGCTTACCAGTCATTTAAGAAAAGTTCTTTGAGCATTCATTTCCAATACATCATATCTTATTCTTTTAAGAATCTGACAAATTTTTCTTTTCATCTATAAAATACCAAATATTTCTAGAGTAATCATAACCAATACAATTATAAACCCTATTAAGATTATACATGTATCTTTGTATATTTCTATATGAAAAAACCACTTCATCTGATATTTTCTTTGTAGATAATTCTTTATTTTTTTTCATCACTTCATATAGTTGTCTTATTTTAACCATCTTATTTTTAGTAATTTTAATTTCTTTTGTAGAAAATTTTTTATATAAATTATCAATATAATATGGCATACCATTAAGGAAAAACTCTTCATAATTGCATTTAATAATTCTAGAGAATTTATTTGCTTTAGTTATGCCATGACACATATCGCTTAAAATCATAATTAAATTATATTTAGATAATTTTTTTCGATACTTTATATCAAAATCTTTTTCATTCATTGCAATAACATTCCTATTAATAATTAATATAAAACCTTGATGCTTTAATGCTTCCTTTAAAGTTTCTATGTATACTAAATAGGGAAATCTATGAGAAATATCTTTATCCTTATCCCAATCAGCTTTTGTTGTTCTAACGTCATCTATATAATGTGCATTTTTTTCTTCTAGAGAAAAACCACATATTACTATATTTCTACCTTTTCTCATTTTATTTTTTCAAACTCTTCTGTATACATTTTTATATTTCTTAATTCTTCTAATAAAATATTCAAATCTTTTTCTTGAATATCAAATTTCTTCATCTCAGAATTACCAATAACAATTTTATTATTAATCATAGATGCATAAGCTTTTTTATTTTGCCCCTTATGATATGATTCTTTAATATGGACTGCTTTATCTATTTCACCCTTAATAATTGTTTCAATATCAGAAAATGTTTTGGGAGTCTTTTCTTTTTTTATCATTTTAAATAAAAAGCCATATTCAGGATAATCATAATCAACTTTTATCTCTTTAGAAGGAAATTTAATATGAAGTATAAACTCTATTTCTTCTCTAATAATATTTTTAGTATTATTTTTATTACTTTTATATATATCAATGAACTTTTTCATATCACTATAATGATTTATTATACCAGAAGAAGAATCTTTACAAGCTGCTATCGTAGATTTTAACTCTAAAAATACTATTTTATATTTTTCTCCAGTGTTTCGTAGCATGATAAAATCATAACGTCCACGGATACCACTATTATCTTTCTCTGTTTGACTATCAAAGCACTGATTATATTCTTGATCAACACAAACCCACTTATCACTATAGTCTTGATATTTATAAGCAATATCATTTTGGATTATTTTCTCTTCTTCTTTGTTTTTGTAATATTGATCTAAATACTCACACGTTACATCTATTATATATTGATAATCAAGCTGTGGAGTAACAGGAATTCTATATATCTTTCCATCTTTAAGCATTCCCTTTCGTTCTAGTTTTTGTTTATAACTTAAAGTTATTCCTTTTATATACTCTTTTTTACTAGTTGAAAAATTTCTAGGCTTTATATAAAGATTTTTAGTCGTTAAAAACAAAGCAACAGCAACTCTCCCTTTATAGTAAAATGTAATTCTTTCTGGTTCAATTCTAAACGCAACAAAACATTTTTTCTTTTTTGCATAATCTATAATTAAATCTATAGTTTTTTTATATTTTCTTAAAATATCTATATTAAGACATCTACTGTTATTTTTCATCTTATTTCCAACTCCTCTCCATCATTTAAAATATAATGATGTTTATATTTTTCAAATTTTTCTTTTTGTTCTGTATGAATTGGTATTAAATAGCGATACGTTAATTCTTTTAAAACCATTTTTCTTGCTGCTTCATCAGAATGTCCTGATGTATGACAAGTAATAATATCAATTCCTAAATTCTCAATTTCTTTTAAAAATCTATTAGTATCTTCTTTTTCTTTATATCCTTCCCACATAGAATAAATTAAACAAGTATTTTTTAAATATCCTTTATTATAATATAGTTTTATATCTTTCAGCATGCTTTGCTTTACTAAAATTCCAAATTTTTCTTTTGTCATAACTAAATGTGCATCTTTCTTGAACGGTTCTATATATTGATAATAAAAATCTGTTTTATGGTCTTTTCTATATTCACTTCTATTCATAGGTACAAAAGAATATACATCATAAAAAGTCTTGGGATTAGGAATTGTATAACCTTTTTTAGATAATAAAGTAGTTATATTAGCAGTAAATATATCTTCTATAAATATTTTTTTAGATTTCTTCATAGCTTTATACATCGACACAACTCTATCGATATTGGTTGAACTTTGTAATATCAACACTTTATCATATTTTTTTGTTTTATCATATATATCTTTTACTAAATTTTTTTCTAGTCGATTCTTTAAGTTGTTTCTTGATAAGGTAGTCCCTTCCATAACTACCACATCAACACTCTTTATTTCTTTAATAACTTGTTCTACTAGCTTTCCTTTATAACCATTTGTCCTAAAATCTCCAGTATGAAGAACTTTTTTGTCATCACATTCAATTAAAAACATTAAAGCATTAAAAGCCGAATGATCTGTAATGTAACTTTTTACTATTATATCATCATTTATTTTTATTTCTTCGTTTATTTTAAATGTATTAATTTTTCTTGATAATGGTAACTTTGAAGTAAAATCTAAAAACACTTGATAAACTTCTAGGGAAGTTTCTTCAACATATACTAATACATCATCTGGAATATTATTTATTAAACCAATATGATCTTCATGATTATGTGTAATAAAAACGGCATGATATTCTTTCCAATCTATCTTTGGAATATCAGTAACATCAGTATCTAAGTCCTTTCCAAAATCAATAAGTATCTTTGTTCCTTTTGATGATGTTATTTCTGTAATCGTACCACCGATTTGATTTGTACCTTTTATAATTCTTATTTTCATATTTATACTCCCTAAATAACGATTTTGTCAATTTCTATTTTTATTATAACAGATATATTATCTTCCATCAATTTGATTTACTTGTTAATATTAAAAATAGTTGTTGAATCTTGTTGACGATATTTTTTATAGAGTCACCTTTCACAGTATTAATATCATACTTTTTAAGAATATAAT
>CALVIY010000068.1 GCA_944331955.1 uncultured Bacilli bacterium | reverse complement strand
TAATTATGTTATTGCAATTTAAATTTAAAAATTATAAATGTTTTTATGATGAGACAATTTTGGATTTAATGGCAACTGGGGAAAAAAGACATATTGATTCTACAATTGATATCAATGGTAATAAAATTTTACCAGTTATAGAAATTAATGGTGCGAATGCTTCTGGTAAAAGTAGTATACTTGAAGCATTACATTTTATGTTTGAAATGATTAAAATGTCAACTAGAATTGATGTTAATAAAGATTTACCGGCAAATCCTTTTGCATTTAGTAATAATTCAAAAGTTGAAAATAGTGAATTTGAAATTTCTATTTCTCTTGGTGATTACGAATATAGATATGGATTTTCTATGAATAAAAATGGTTTTGATGAAGAATGGTTATATAAAAAGAAATTTTCTTCTACCACTACAGCAACACAAAAAATTATTTTTGAAAGAAATAAAAACTTGGTTAATTTTGGTAAATCTTATACTAATTATGAAAAAACTTGGAATCTTTTTAGTGATAATATTAACTTAAGTACAAATAAATTATTAATTTTAAGTAATGTAGCGATTAAAGAGGAAAAGGGAATTTTTAGAGATATTTATAATTATATTAATAAGTTTGATTTTAGAGTAGAAAGTGTTTTTCAACCCCAAACAAGTGTTAATATTTTATATCAAAATAATTTATTGTATGAAAAGTTTCAAAAAATAATTAATGAATTTGATCCTTGCTTATTAGGTATTCAAATTGATGAAGTTAATGATAGTGGAGAAAATAAAACTTATAAACTTAATGGTATACATAAAAATATTGATAATAAAAATCATATATTATTACCATTACAATATGAATCTGATGGTACTATTAAAATCTTTAATATCATGCCAACTATCTTAAATAATTTAGAAAATGGAGGGCTACTATGTATTGATGAGTTAGATGTTAAATTTCATCCGTTGTTATTTAAAAAAATTGTTAATATGTATAAAGATAAAAATATAAATAAAAATAATGCTCAATTAATTTATACAGCTCATTCAACTTTTTTATTTAATAGTGATGATTTAAGAAGAGATGAACTTTATTTAGTAGAAAAAGACAAACATGGGAAAGCTAGATTATATTCATTATCAGAATTTAGAAATTTAAGAGTAGATGCTGATTATGAAAAAAGATATTTAACTGGAAAGTTTGGTGCTATTCCATACGAAGATAAGTAGGTGAATTATGGGTAGTGATGATTTATTTAAAAAACGAAGAGCAGAAAGAAATAAAAGAAAAGAAAATATTAGAAAACAAAAATCTAGTAATTGGCTTATAGTTTGTGAAGGTAAAGAAACAGAACCTAACTATTTTGAAGGAGCGGTTGCAGCTATTAATGAATTGATAGAAGATGATTATAAGTTAAAAGTGAAAATAGTAGGTAAGGGAATGAATACGACATCTTTAGTAAAATCTACTCAAGATATATTGAACGAAATAGATGAATATAAAAATTCTACAATACCTTATGGAAAAATATTTGTTGTATTTGATAAAGATAGTTTTAGTAGTGAATCATTTAATAAAGCAATAGAAATGTGTGAAAGAAATGGGTATATTCCTTTGTGGTCTAACCAAGCTATTGAGTATTGGTTTTTACTATATTTTAACTATATAGATACTGGAATGGATAGAAAATCTTATGAAAGTAAAATAAATGAATATTTTAATGCAGCAGGGTTAAAGTATAGGTATAAAAAGAATGATGAAAAAATATATTATATATTATCTAAATATGGCTCTTTAGAAAAAGCTCGAAAGAATGCATATCGTATTCATTTGAATCATAGTAAAGATAAACCATCGGATTCAGAAAGTTGTACTACTGTTTATAGATTTTTTGATGAAGTAGATAAAAGATTAAAAGAATTAGAATAATTTGAAATTAGAGTTGGTAATTATTGCCATCTTTTTTCATTGACTTTCCTTATAAAAAATATTAGAATATACGTCAAATATTAAAAGGGGAGTCATTATGAATAGAGAAGAAATAATTAATAAAATTAAAGAAAAAGAAATTGCAATAAATAATATTAAAAACGAACTAAATAAATTAAAAGCAATGCTTAATGTTTTAGATAGTAAGGAAGAAGTATCATCTTTATCAAGAGAAGAAAAAGTTAAAATATTTATGAGCTATTTTAAAGGTAGAGATGATGTATATCCATATTTATCTATAAATAAAGATAATCCTAATATTAAATATTATATACCTGCGTGTCTAAATGAATGGAAAAAGAATGTTTGCAATAAGACTATGGGTAAGAAATGTAAAACTTGTCAATATAGAGAAAATAAACCTTTATCAAAAAATGTTATTTATAGCCATATGTATGAAAATAAACCCATAGGAATTTATCCTTTACTTCCTGATGATACTTGCTATTTTTTAGCTTTAGATTTTGATAATAAAAATAGTGATAACGATATTAAAGAAGAAGTTCTTGCATTTCTTAATATATGTGATGAATATAAAATACCTACTATATTAGAAAGAAGTAGATCAGGTAATGGAATACATATATGGATTTTCTTTTCTACTAATATAAAAGCAGTAATAGCAAGAAAATTAGGAAGTTTATTATTATCTAAGACTATGGAAATAAGTAATTTATCTATATCTTCTTTTGATAGAATGTTTCCTAATCAAGATACCCTACCTAAAGGAGGCTATGGAAATTTAATAGCTTTGCCTTTTCAAAATGAACCTTCTAAATATGGTAATACAATATTTATTGATAGAAACTTTATGAAAGTGGAAAATCAATTAGAATATTTAAAGTCTATTCATAAATTAACAGAGAGTGAAGTACTTGAAACAATAGAAAAATTAAGTAATGAAACTATAGATATAGGACATGAGATAGTTAATATGAATAAAGAAGTTTTAACTAAAAGTAAAAATAAAATTGACTATCCTAAAAGTATAAAAGTAATATTAAATGATATGGTCTATATTGATAAAGCAGGATTAGATTCAATTGTTAAAAATAGTTTTAGAAGACTTGCTACTTTTGCTAATCCAGAGTTTTATAAAAAGCAGAGATTAAGAATGTCTGTTTATAATGTACCTATGGTAATTGACTGTAGTAAAGAAGATGATAAGTATTTAAAGTTACCGAGAGGTACTTATGAATATTTAGAAAATCTTTGTAAAACTAATAATATAAAAATAATTAAAACAGAAAAGAGAAGTAAAGGTAAAAAAATTACAGTTAGCTTTAACGGTAAATTAAGAGAAGAACAACAACTTGCTTTAGATAAACTCCTTAAATATGATAATGGAATACTTTGTGCTCCAACTGGATTTGGTAAAACAGTTATAGGTTGTAAGCTGATAGAAGAAAGAAAAGTAAATACTTTGATACTTGTTAATAAACTTCAATTACTTGAACAGTGGAAAGATAGAATTAAAGAGTTTCTTAATATAGATGAGGTAGGAGAGATAAGTGGTAAAAAGAAAAATATTACTAATATAATAGATGTTGCTAGTATAAAATCTTTATGGAATAATGGTGATGTTTTAGACATTGCTAAAAATTATGGAATGATTATTATAGATGAATGTCATCATACCGCTGCTTATACTTTTGAACAAGCGATAAATACTGGTAATGCTAAATATGTCTATGGAATATCTGCAACACCAGAAAGAGAAAATGGTCATACTCCTATTATAAAAATGCAATGTGGTGATATTAGGTATAAGGTAGATACTTTAAAATTCAATAAAGAGTTAAATATACCTATGAAAGTAATAGTTAAGAAAAGTCATTTGAGTTTTACTGATCCTAAAATAGATAATTATGAGTTAAATGAAATAAATGATTTTATTGCCAAAGATATTTTAAGAAGTGAAAAAATAATTAAAGATATTAAAAAAGAATATGATAATGGTAAGAATATTTTAGTATTAACGGAAAGATTAGAACATTTAGATTATATTTATGATAAATTAAGTAAGTATACTAATAATATTTTTAAATATTATGGAGGTATAGGTAAGAAAGTTCTTAAAAAGTATAAAGAATTAAATGATGAAATAACTTTAAATAATAGTAATAAAATTATAATTTCTACAGGTTCATATATAGGAGAAGGATTTGATGATGATAAATTAGACGTTTTATTTCTTACTATGCCAATATCAGGTAAGACTAGAGTTATACAATATGCAGGAAGACTTCATAGGAAAAATGAAAATAAAAAAGAGATATTAATATATGATTATGTTGATGATAACTTTGCTAAGACAAGAAATATGTTTTTAAAAAGAAAAAATACTTATGAAAAACTAGGTTATGAAATAGTTG
>CALVIY010000067.1 GCA_944331955.1 uncultured Bacilli bacterium | reverse complement strand
AAGTTATTAAATACTAAAGACATTGCTAAATTGCTAGAAAAAAACACATGATTTTAAAATTTCATGCGTTTATCCTGCAATTTATTTAAAAAAGCTTGACGGGATTAAGAATTAATGGTATTATCGATACATAGGCAAGAAGCCATATGCGCTCGTAGCTCAGTTGGATAGAGCGTTTGGCTACGAACCAAAAGGTCAGGGGTTCGAATCCCTTCGAGCGCACCATCTTCGGGAAGTGGCTCAACTTGGTAGAGCACTTGGTTTGGGACCAAGGGGTTGCAGGTTCAAATCCTGTCTTCCCGACCATTTAGATTATTAACTCTCTTTATGAGAGTTTTTTTGTATATTAAAAAGGCTTTATTAGCCTTTCTCTACTTTAAAATTACTATTTAAAACGGCATAAGCTTGCGGAAAATAATTCATAACTGTCCATATGGAAATACCACCTAAATTATACTTAGTAACTAGATCTAGCTTTGCTTTTATACTTCTAGCATCTTCAAACCAAACTATATGTAAGGCACCGCTATCATCTTTGTAATAAAAATATGGTGCTTTGGCAACAGGGTCAAACTGAATCTCTACTCCTTTTTCTACAGCAAGGGCAATTGCAGCAGTATTAGAAATTGATCTAGCAGGTCTTCCTGGTTCATAAGGTAAGGTCCAGTCATATCCATAGTTAGGTATACCCATTAGTATTTTTTTACTTGGTATTGCAGTAACAGCATATTGTATTACTCTTTCTACTTGATTAAGGGGGGCAACAGCCATAGGTGGTCCATAGGTATAACCCCATTCATAAGTCATTATGATTACATGATCGGCAAGTCTTCCATGAATAGCATAATCATGGGCTTCATAAAGTGTTCCTGTTTGGTTTTCTCTTACTTTAGGTGCTACTGCCGTTGTTACAATAAATTCTTCTTCATGAAGTCTATTTACTACTTTTTCAAGAAAGTCGTTATATAACTCTTTATCCATAGGATATACATATTCAAAGTCAATATCAACTCCAGCATAACCTTTATTTCTTAATATTGTTATTAAATTAGAAATTAATCTATCTTGTACTTCTTCATTAGATAAAATAGCATGAGCTAGATCACTATCAAATCTACCAGTTGAACCTATATTGGTCATAACTAACATAGGTAGTGTATTATTATCTTTCGCAGTACGAATTACTCTACTATCATTTATTGGGATTAAATTACCAGTTGTTGTTACATGATAACTAAAAATACTTAAAAAAGTTAAGCTAGGTAGAGTTAAAGCTAGAGTTGTATCACTAATAGTTGGATAAGCATAACCATTTACTAAAATACTAGGTAATACTTTAGTTGGAATTACTAATGCTTGTCCTATCATTAAACGATTCACATTAGATAAACCATTAAGGTCTGTTATATCTCTTACTGAAACGCCAAATTTTCTTGCAATACCATAGAGAGTATCCCCTCTTTGTACTGTATATATAGTCAAAGTATCACTTCCTTACACTTTAACTATATTATTTAGTAAGAGATATTATACATTTTTTACTTTAGTAGTATTTCTTTTATTCTTTAATCTTTTAGTAGATTTTATATGATTACCTATAATATCAGAAACATCTAAAATAGTTATGAAGGCACTTTCATCCATTTCATTGGCAATCTTTTTTAGTTCAAATACTTCTATTCTTGTTAGGACACAATACATTACTTCTTTTTCTCCTGATAAAAGACCACTACCCTTTATTTTAGTTACAGTTCGACCAAGTCTTTTATATATTTCATTAGCCATATCTGTCCCCTTCTCTGTTACAATTAAAGCTGCTTTCGCTTGTTCTAATCCTTCTGAGACAAGATCTATTACTTTAAATGTTATAAAATAAGTTAAGACTGAATAAAGGGCTCTATCTATTCCAAATGTTAATGCTGCAATACTATAAATAATGAAGTTAAAAATCATTACAATTTGTCCTACTGATAAAGATGTTTTCTTACTTATAACAAGGGCAACTGATTCTGTACCATCAACACATGCGCCAAGTCTAATAACTAAACCTACTCCTATTCCTAGAAGTACTCCTCCAAAGATAGTCGCTAGTAATATTTCATCTGTTACTTCATGGAATGATTCAAAGAAACTGAGTGATAGAGAAAAAGTTATCATACTAATTATAGTTCTTATTAAAAAACTTTTTCCTAAATTACGATAGCCTACATAAACAAAAGGAATATTAATTAAAATAACAAGAAAACTAATAGGTATAGAGAATACTTTTGATATAATAATAGAAATACCTGTAACTCCTCCATCTAAAATATTATTAGGAATTAGAAAAGTATCAAGGGAATATGCTGCTAGCATCGCTCCTAAAATAATTAAAATATAAGATAAAATTGTTTTAATATAATTGTTTTTTATTTTTACCATAAATATACCTCCTTTTATATTATACAAGAAAATGTTAGTTTTTTTGTATTTTTATGTAAATAATTGTATAATTGTATTAGAAATAAAGTTCTTGGAGGATGATTATGGATAATTTAGTTATTAGAAGGTATATTGATAGTGACTTTAATGATGTTATAAGGTTATTGAGAGACTATTTTAGTATAAGTGATGGAATAAGTTGTTTTGAAGATGATAATAATAGTTTTGGTCTTGTTTCTTTAATAAATAATAAAGTAGTTGGTTATGCAAGAGTTGATAAGTTAAAAAACATTGGTAAAAATTGTAATTACTATCTTTTAAATTTTGTTTGTGTTGATAGTGATTACCAAAATATGAATATTGCTAGTAGTCTATTAGAATTTATTTTTAATAAAGCGAAAGAAGATGATGTTAGTTATATAGAGTTAACTTCTAAGTCTTCTAGGGAAGCGGCAAACCACTTATATTTAAAAAATGGGTTTGTTATTAGAGATACTAATGTATTTAGAAAAGAAATTTAACTTAGGTAGTGATATTTATGAGTATAGAGTTTTATTTAATCAGTTTAATACTTTGTATAATATGCTATTTTTTATTTAATATTTTAAAAAAACGTATTAATATTAATATGGAGAAAGCTTTAGAATTGTTAAATTTTTCTATAGATGATAAAGATAGAAGAAAAATAGGTGCTATTTATAACTTTCTTATATTATTTTTATTATTATTAGTTATTAAAAATTATCTAAGTATAGATTCAGTACTTAATGTTAATATTTATTCTAATACTGTATTTCTTGGTAATAAAACTATTAGCAATATAGAAATTGCTATTATATTTTTCTTGCTAGGACTTTTATGTGCTAATTTAAAAAAGTTTGTCTGTTATTATTTAGAAAACTTTTCTTATTTACTTAATTGTTTAGCATTAACGACAATGACGATGATAATTTTAAGAGTTAATAAGTTTTGTATTAGTCCTTTAGTTATTATTTTCTCTATTATTAATTTAATTTGTTTTGTGCATCTTTTTAAGTGTTTTAAGAAAGAAAAGATGGAAGGATTAGAATTTGTTTTTAACTTTATTTTATTATTAACAATAAACTTTATTAATTGTTTTATACTTATATATGAGGTATGGATTTAGGGGATGGTATTTTATGAAGAAAACTAAAAGAAGAAAAAAGCAAAGAAAAAAAATATTAAAATTTCTTAATACTTATGCTGCTATTATTACTATTTTTGTATCTATTCTAGCATTTTTATTTAATGGGATTATAAAATACTATCAAAAGTCTATTTCAACTGAGTTTAGTATGCAATATATTACTGTTAATATAAATAGTGATAATTGGGTAGAAGAAATACAAAAAGATGATCATATATCTAGTTATTTAGAAGAACTTAAAGCCCCTACTATTAATAATGATATAAATAAAGTATTATATGAGTATGGTGATAAAGTTAATGGCTATTATGTGACTTACTTAATTATAGAACAGATAAAAGATGTAGAAGCTTTAGATGTTAAGATAAATTTTAAGAAGTATGGAGAAGCTAGGGCTCTTGATCAAAAGGAAATTAATGATTTAAAAATTGATAAATCAATTGAAGAGGAAGTTAGTGAAAAGATTGATTATCCAATAAAAAAGAATGATAGTTTAAAAGTTCCTATTTCAATATGTAAACCTTCTAATGAATACGAGACTTATCCTAGTGATTGTTATTATGTAGAATATGAAGGGGTATCTATAGAATATAGAAATAAATATTTATTTTCTAAAAGAGAAGTACCTATTAGAGAGTATCTTGAACATAATGTAATTATTGATGGTGAAGTTGTTACTGGTAGAGGTAGTACTGCTATTCCTAGTGAAAATAAACCTTGGTATTTAAAATAATATAATATTTTTTTAAAAAACCACTTGCTACTTTGTGATTAATAAAACAAAATGTCCGCTTTTTTCATAAGTATTTATAAAACAAAATGTCCTATTATAAAGTATCTAT
>CALVIY010000066.1 GCA_944331955.1 uncultured Bacilli bacterium | reverse complement strand
TGTTTACAAAAAGGTATTGATAATAAAGCTGGTAATGCAATACTATTAAAAGTAAATCAAATTGGTACTATTACTGAAACACTTGAGACTATTGAACTTGCTAAAGCACATAATTATAAAACAGTTATTTCTCATAGAAGTGGAGAGACTGAAGATACAACAATAGCAGATTTAGCTGTTGGACTTGATTTAGGTCAAATTAAGACTGGTTCTATGTCTAGAACAGATAGAATTTGTAAATATAATCAATTAATGAGAATCGAAGAAGAGCTTAGTAGATAAGCTCTTTTACTTGCATTTATTTAGGAGTTATGCTATTATATTAACAGTTTGAAACATATAAATTAAATCTAACGGAGGTGTTATAGATGCAAGTAGCTTTATTAATTATATCAATACTATTAATAATAATTGTACTATTACAAAGTGGTAAAGCTGAAAGTGCTGCACAAATTCTTTCAGGTAATTCTACTGATTTATTTAAAAATAGAAAAGAAAGAGGTAGTGAATTAGTTATTACTAGAATAACAATGGTATTAGGAGCAGCTTTCTTTATAATTTGTTTAGTATCTTCATTTATGTAAAAGACATGAAATAATGTCTTTTTTCTTTTACATTATGATAAATATAGAGTAAAATGGTATTAAGAATTGAGGTCGATAGAATGAAAGAAGATATATTAAAAATATTAAAAGAAGCAGGTAAAAGTCTTAGTGTTTTTGAAGTTGAAGAGAGATTAGGTACTGATAATCTTGAAGAGTTATTAAAAGTACTTAAAGAACTTGAAATAGAGACATTAATTTATCATACTAATAAAGATAAATATATGTTATTTGAAGATAGTCATCTACTTAAGGGGGTTCTTCATTCTAATAAGAAGGGCTTTGGCTTTGTAGATGTAGATAATTCTGATGTTGATATTTATATTCCTAAAGAAAATATAAATGGGGCAATACACGGAGATTTAGTAGTTGTTGAACTTGTTAATAAGAAGGGGCTTGATAGAGTAGAAGGAAGAATCATTAAAGTCTTAAAACATGAAAGTAATACTTATGTAGGGGAGATTAACTTTAAGAATAATGTTGGTTATGTTACTTTAGATGAAGATAAAGTGAATTTAGAAGTTGTAGTTAGTAAAGAAAATAGTCTTAATGCTGTTGATGGGCATAAAGTAGTTGTAGAGATTGTTAAGAGAATTAGTAATAGAAAAGCAGAAGGTAAAGTTATTAAAATAATTGGTCATAAAAATGATCCTGGCGTTGATATTTTATCAATAGTATATAAATATGATATTAATACTAGTTTTCCAGAAGATGTGGAAGAAGAAGTTAAGGCTTTACCTATGGAAGTAACTGGAGCTGATTTAAAAGGTAGACGTGATTTACGCGGGGAAAAAATATTTACAATAGATGGTGATGATACTAAAGATATAGATGATGCGATATCTATTGAAAAAGATGGTGATACTTATACTCTTGGTGTTCATATCGCTGATGTTTCTTATTATGTTAAAGAGGGAAGTCCTTTAGATAAAGAAGCTATGGATAGAGGTACATCTGTTTATCTTGTTGATAGAGTTATTCCAATGTTACCTCATGAGTTATCTAATGGTATATGTTCATTAAATCCTGGAGTAGATAGACTTGCTATTAGTTGTGTAATGAAATATGATAGTGAAGGTAAGATGTTAGATTATGACATTTTCCCTAGTGTAATTAGATCTAGAAAACAAATGACTTATAAAAATGTTAATAGTATCTTAGAGAAAAATATTGTACCAGAAGGATATGAAGAGTTTGTTGATGAGTTGAAGACTATGAGTGAGTTTGCAACTATTCTTAGAAAAATGAAAGTAAGAAGAGGGTACTTAGATTTTGATGTTGATGAAGCGAAGATACTTGTAGATGAAAATTGTGTACCTTATGAAATAACTAAGAGGGAAAGAGGTACTGGTGAGAAATTAATAGAAGACTTTATGATTGCTGCTAATGAGTGTGTGGCATCTCATATATATAATATGGATTTACCATTTATTTATCGTATTCATGAGAGTCCTAAGGAAGATAAGCTTAGAGATTTCTTAAGTTTTGTTAGTAATTTAGGTTATCAAGTAACAGGGGACTTAAAGGGGAATAAGAGTGTGGCAGTTCAAAAACTACTTAAGTTTGTTCATGATAAGAAAGAAGGGCCTATACTTACATCATTATTACTTAGATGTATGCAGAAAGCGATATATTCTCCTACTAATGTTGGTCATTTTGGCTTAGGTAGTTCATGTTATACTCATTTTACTTCGCCAATAAGACGTTATCCTGATACTACAGTGCATAGACTTTTAAGAACTTACTTATTTAATCATGATTTAAGTAGTCATACTATTCATCATTATGAAGAGAAGTTGGTGTTTGTAGCAGACCACTCATCAGCGATGGAGAGAGCATCAGTTGATTGTGAAAGAGAAGTAGAAGATATGAAGATGGCTGAATATATGGAAAGTCATATTGGGGAAGAATTCGAAGGAATGATATCATCCGTAATGAGTTTTGGTATGTTTGTAGAACTTGATAATTTAGTAGAAGGTTTAGTTCCTGTTAGACTTATGGATGATTACTTTGTCTTTGATGAAGAGAGAATGACTTTAGTAGGTGAGAGGAGTCATATTAAATATACTATTGGAGAAAGGATATTAATTAAAGTAGTGGCTGCTTCTAAAGAAGCGAAAACTATTGACTTTGAAATTGTTAAGAAATTGTAGTTATGAGTAAAGTTAAGAAGAGGCGAAAATTAACTGTCTTAGGTCGTTTTGTTATTATTCTATTTATTGGTGTTTTATTTGGAGCGAGTTTAGGATTTTATTGTCGATTAACTAATGATAATGTTAAAAAAGGTGATGTAAAAGAACAAAAACAGGAAGAAGAAGTGGTTAGTAAGAAAGAAGAAATGGATGCATCATTAGTTATGGTAGGAGATGCTTTAATTCATAGTGCTGTATATCTTGATGCATATACTGGTAGTGGTTATGACTTTAAACCGATGTTAAAAGAGATTAAACCTATGATAAAAGATTATGACTTAAAATATTATAATCAAGAGACGATATTAGGTGGTACTGAGTTAGGTCTTTCTAATTATCCTAGGTTTAATTCTCCTTATGAAGTAGGCGATGCTTTTATTGATGCAGGATTTAATTTAGTTAGTCTTGCTACTAATCATACTATGGATAAGGGAGAACAGGGTGTTATTAATTCCTTGAATTATTGGAATAGTAAAGATGATGTTTATACGGCTGGTAGTTATTTATCTTTTGAAGATAGAGATGAAGTAGTTATTAAAGAAGTTAATGGTATTACTTATTCTTTCTTTTCATATACTACTTGGACTAATGGTTTGGAGACACCTAGTGGTAAAGAATATCTAAATAATGTTTATAGTCCCGAGAAAGCGAAAGCGGATATTCTGAAAGTTAGAGACAAAGCAGATGTTGTAATTGTGGCAATGCACTGGGGAACAGAATATTCTACTAGTGTTAGTGCAACACAGGAGGAAATTGCTAACTATCTATCTAGTCTTGGTGTTGATATAATTATAGGAAGTCATCCTCATGTAGTGGAGCCAATTGCCTTTATTGGTAAGACTATGGTAATATATTCATTAGGTAACTTTATATCTGATCAAGAAGGAGTAGAACGTCTTACAGGATTAATGGCTAGTATAGATATCCACAAAACTGTGGAAAACGGTGTTAGTACTATAGAGTTAAGAAATCCTAAAGCAGAACTTTTATATACTCATTCTACATATGGAAAGAAAAGAAACTTTGTTGTTTATCCTTATACTAGTTTAAATGATGAAATACTTCCTTTATATAGAGATTATTATGAGACTTATAAAAATATAGTATTATCTCTTGATAGTAGTATAGAGATGCCTAGTTTGGAGTGATAATTATGGAGATTATTAATAGACGTGCAAGATTTGATTATTTTATAGAAGATACTTATGAAGCAGGTATTGTTTTAAAAGGAACAGAGATTAAATCTATAAGAGGTGGTAAAGCAAATATTAAAGATAGTTATGCTATTATAAGAAATGGCGAAGTTTATCTTGTTAATATGTTTATAGACCATTATAAAGAAGGTAATATCTTTAATCATGAAGAGACAAGAAGTAGGAAGTTATTACTTCATAAGAGTGAGATTAAAAAGTTAGATAATAAACTAAAATTAGAAGGTTATACTCTTATACCTTTAAAATTATACTTTGTAAGAGGAAAAGCGAAAATTGAACTTGGACTTTGTAAGGGTAAGAAAAATTATGATAAAAGAGAAAGCATTAAAGAAAGAGATTTAAAGAGAGAGGCTGCTAAGATTAATAAGTATAAATAATTTGGTAAATATTGGTATTTGCTTTTTTGATACTTCTGTGATATAATCTAGGTGTATTTGGGGATGCTTTGGTTTCGACAGGAATAATAGAGCATAAATGG
>CALVIY010000065.1 GCA_944331955.1 uncultured Bacilli bacterium | reverse complement strand
GATAGATATAAATTTAAGACTAAATCTTGTCAGTTTTTAAACAATAATAATTGTAAAGTAAAAAAATGTTTACCAAAGTCTTGTAAAGATTATCCATTTACTGATAAAGAAGATAGATTATATAGTATGTATAGTATTATTGGTAATGCAAGTATATGTCCTGTTGTCTATGAAATATTAGAAGAGCTAAAGAAAAAGTATAATTTTAGATAAAAATATATACAGTTTTAAATATTAAACTTTGAAAAAAGGAGATTAAATAATATGAATAGAAAATATGCAGAAGAATGGCTAAATAAATTAAAAACATATTGGTTTAATAAAGATATAGAAAGTGCAGTATCATTATTTACTAAAACAACTTTTTATCAAGAAACTCCATTTATGAGACCATATACAACTATTCAAGAAATTAACCAAGAATGGCAACACATAAAAGATGAAGATATAGAAAGTATTGATATTAAATTATTAGCAATAGATGGAGATACTGTTATAGCAGAATGGACTTTGAAACAAAATAGTCAAGAATATGATGGAATATATGAAATTAAATTCAACTATAATTTAGAATGTATATATTTTAAAAGTTGGGAAATGATGAAATAATTAATCATTGAGGTAAAATAATGTATATAAATGAAGAAAATTTATCAAATACTATAAAAATATTAAATGAACATTTTTCAAAGGAAAATACAGATACTATTGCTAATGTAGAATTTCCTAAAGAAATAAAATATAAATCTAATGAATGGTTATTATATATATTTTATTCATGCTTATTAGATTATGGTATGAGGTCAATTGTTTATCATAACAATTTAATTAATACTTATCATAAATTTCCATATATATTTAATCCACAGTATGTTATAAAG
Organism: uncultured Bacilli bacterium; assembly: GCA_944331955.1. Classification (GTDB taxonomy): domain Bacteria; phylum Bacillota_I; class Bacilli_A; order RF39; family UBA660; genus Onthousia. The sequence goes on along the minus strand of CALVIY010000065.1, from coordinate 3,610 downwards.
AACTTTAATGATGATAAAGAAACGTTATTTAATATTATTAAAAATAATATTCATCCTAGATATCCTAATGTCGCAGTTAATAAGTGGTTAAAATTGTCATCATTTTTAAATCAATATGAAAATTTGTTAAATAAAATTAAAACATTTAATTCCTTTAATGATTTAAATAAATTTATAAATACTTCTAAAAGTTATGGTCAAAAGACAGGAGGATTATTATTAAGATTAATTTCTGAATCCAATATCTGTGTTTTAAATGATGGCATACAAGCTATACCATTGGACAGACATGATATAGAAATTAGTTACTTAAATGGTATTATCAAAAATAAAGAATTAACAACAAAACAAATAGCTGAGTTATCAACTGCATATATAAGTGCTAGCAATAAATTAAACATTAATCCAAGTGTTGTTGATAAATACCTTTGGGAAATTGGTAATCAGTATTGTAATAAACATAATTGTACAAATTGTCCTTTAGTTAATAATTGTCTAACTAAGACTAATAAAATACTATAAGAGATAAAATAATATCAAAAACTGCTAACTTTCTCAGTTAACAGTTTTCTTTTGTATAAATTTCTCAAGTAAACAAATAAGATAATAGAATAAGAAAGCTAAGACACCTAGAACAATAACAGAAGCAATGACAAGGTCTATATTAAATACTTGAGTACCATACATTATTAGATATCCTAGTCCTTCTTTTGATACAAGTAGTTCACCCATTATGACACCGATGTAACACATATAGGGAAAATGAAAAGCATTTTAGTAAAGAACTTGCTAGAAATGGAGTAAATATGGGAAATGTAACTTGTCCATTTTGTAATAGTAAAAATACATTTAATATCTCTTATGGCTATTTAAAAGAGAAAAAGATAAAGAAGAATTATGTAAAACTAGATACTAATATCAATTATAGAAAAGGTTTTGAAAAGTATGATTTTGATGGAGAAAAATTAATCAGTCATTTACCTAATCATTATTGTAAAAATTGTGGAAAAAGATTCCAATCTAGGAAAGTTATGTACACAGTAGATATATCTGTTATTAATTTAATTATTTATATTAATAATAATTACTATAGATATATCTTTGATTTTAGTGATAAAGAGAATCCTAATTATACTTTAAAGGTTAACTGGATACCTATTAAGATAAATGAACCTATTACTATTAATGATATGAATAAAATACTTTCTAGTTTTAAAAAGTATAAACCAAACTTGTGGAATAGTCATTATGGAGATTCCTATAGTTATACTAGATATTATTGGATATTAAAATGTACCTATTACAATGGAATTGATTACGTAAAAAGTGGTAATGATAAAGTACCTAATAATTGGCATGACTTTATTCAGCCATTTAAGATAATATTTAATGAAAATATTTTTGATTTAGAATCCTAAGAAATTAGGATTTTTATATTGTAAAAGAAAGGGATGAGAACATGGCAGTATTTAAAGTGAAAAAAGTTAAAAATTATACATCTATGAGTAATGAGCATTTACAAAATAAAGAACTAAGTTTAAAAGCCAAGGGATTATTATCTTATATGCTATCTTTACCTGATGATTGGAACTATTCACTAGAGGGATTAGTATCTAATTGTAAAGAAAGCAAAACATCGATAAGAAGTGCTTTAAATGAGCTTAAACAACATGGTTATTTATCTGTTGAAAAACTATATCCAGATAAGACTGCAAGTAAAAAGATAGAATATGCTTATAACATCTATGAAGAACGAGGTCTAAATCCATATATTAAAAACCAAGATATGGATAATCCATACCTTGCTTCTCAACATATAGAAAATAATACACAACAAAGTACTAATAAACAAATTACTAATAGACTAAATACTAAAGAACAAATAGATAAAGAAGATAAAGAAGATAAAGAAAAAAATAATGATGATTTTGAAATGTTTTATAAATGACTATGAGAGAACCTGTATTTAAAATCTTATTGAGAAATGTTATAATAGTGTGTAACAAGAGAGGTGATATAAATGACTTTAAGACAACTTAACAATTTATTATATGATTGTTATTCTAGTGAAACTTGCTATCCTAAGTTAAAAGATGAATGGACTATAGAAAATAAAACATTAGGTCATTGTGCTGTTACCTCTTTGATTGTAAATGATTACTTTGGTGGAAAGATTGCAAAATGTAATGTACAAGGAATTAGTCATTACTTTAACATTATAGATGATAAAATCATTGATTTGACAAAAGAACAATTTTGGGAAAATGAACCTGACTATGATAATTATAATCTAGTATCAAGAAATGATATAGTAGATAATGAAAACACAAGAGTAAGGTATGAAAAATTAAAAAATAAACTTGCTTTACTATTAATAGATTATGATGTATATAAATGTAGTTTATGTAACGATTTAGTAGAAAAGTTTCCTAATGATAGAACTGTTTATTTAGGAAAAAATAATGATATTGTACTTATAGGAGAAGCACCAGCCAATAATGGTTGGAGAAAAAGTCATAAATTATGGACTGACGTAAATGGAAAAATCTTGCCAAGTGGTGTTATTTTACAAAAACTTTTTGATATTATAGATAGAGATATATTTGAAACAACCTTTTTAGAATCAGTAAAATGTTATCCTTTAGAACGAAAAAATTTAAAAACGTGTTCTAAGAACTGTAAAAACATTATGCTAAAACAACTTGAATTGTTGAATCCAAAACTAATCATTACTTTAGGAGAATTTCCAACTAGAAACTTACTTAATTTTAAGTTTAATAAGTTTCAAGATGTAGTAGGAAAAATATATGAAGTTGATGGATATAAAATTTTACCAATATATCATCCAAGCCCGATATCTCCTAAAAGCTACAAGGGTAATTTGCCAATATTTGAAAAAATAAAAAATGAGGTGATTTAATATGACAACTAATGGTTATGTTAAAATGTGGGATAATTGGTCTAAAAAACGTTCTAGTATTCCAGTTTATGATTTGTGGTTAGATGAATATAAAGATATTTTAGAGAAAAATAAAGATAATGATATTTTAGATCTTGGTTGTGGTATAGGTGCTGACACTTTATATTTAATAGAAAGAGGATATAGTGTTTTATCTTGTGACTTTTCTAAAGAAGCTTTAAAGAGCGTTGAAGATAATATTCCTAACAGTAAAATAATGTATTTAAATATGTTAGAGAAGTTTCCAATTGATAGTGATACATATTCTTTAATTATAGCAGATTTATCTTTACAGTATTTTAATAATCAAGATACTATACATATCATGAATGAAATAAAAAGAATATTAAAAACGGATGGAATATTGTTAGCACGAGTTGCTTCTGTTAATGATTTTAATTTCGGAGCAGGTGTTGGTGAAGAACGAGAGAAAAACTTTTACTTTGAAGGGGTTTATACAAAAAGATTTTTTGATTTGGAAGATGTTAATAAATATTTTGGAATCATTGGTCCAGTAGAGGCAGAAGAAACTTCTATGACTAGAGATGAAGAAGAATATTCAAAACCTAAAATATTATATAAAGTTAAAGTAATGAAAGGAAAATAATCATGAATAGACAATATGCAGAAAAGTGGTTAAATAAGTTAAAA
>CALVIY010000064.1 GCA_944331955.1 uncultured Bacilli bacterium | reverse complement strand
TACTAATTTTTATAATAGGACATTTTGTTTTGTAAACGAAAGTACAAAAGCGGACATTTTGAAATAAAAGTCACAATCCCGTCAAGCTTTTTTAAATAAATTTTCTCTATTCTCTATAAAATATTCATAAAAATCTCAATTTATGCTATTATTTTTCTAGGAGGGATTTTATGAATGTATTAGTAACTGGAGGTTTAGGCTTTATTGGAAGTCATACTTGTGTAGAATTATTAAATGCAAACTATGATGTTGTTATTATTGATAATTTATCTAACTCTAGTATTGATGTTTTAGAAAAACTAGAAAAGATAACTTCTAAAAGACCTAAATTTTATGAAATTGATGCTTGTAATAAAGAACAAGTAGAAAAAGTATTTAAAGAAAATAAAATAGATGCCGTTATTCACTTTGCAGGATATAAAGCAGTAGGGGAATCAGTTAGCGAACCTTTAAAGTATTATCGTAATAATTTAGATTCAACATTAACATTATTAGAAGTTATGAAAGAGTATTCTTGTCATAATTTTGTCTTTTCATCAAGTGCCACCGTCTATGGCTCACCAAAAGAATTACCTATTAAAGAAGATTTCCCACTCTCAACAACTAATCCTTATGGAACTACAAAATTAATGATAGAGCGAATACTTGCCGATGTTTCTAAAGCCGATAATGATTTATCTATAATTGTTCTTAGATATTTTAATCCAATTGGTGCCCATAAGAGTGGTCTTTTAGGAGAAAATCCTAAAGGAATTCCTAATAATTTAATGCCTTATATTGTTAGAGTTGCAACAAAAGAATTAGAAATATTAAGTGTCTTCGGAAATGATTATAATACTAAAGATGGTACAGGAGTAAGAGACTATATCCATGTAGTTGATCTTGCAAAAGGACATTTAAAAGCTTTAGAGAAAAGTACTAATTTTAAAGGAATAGAGTATTATAACCTAGGAACAGGGACAGGTTATAGTGTTCTAGATTTAGTTAAGACTTTTGAGAAAGTAAATAATATTAAAGTGCCATATAAAATAGTAGATAGACGACCAGGAGATATAGATGCATGTTATGCTGATCCTACTAAAGCTTACAAAGAACTAGGATTTAAAGCAGAACTTGATATAGAAGATATGTGTAGAGACTCTTATAACTTTATAATTAAGAATAAGTCCAACTAGGACTTTCTTTTTTTGAGAAAATATGGTATAATGTAGCCATCAAAAGGGGATGAGGTTATGAGTGATTACGAGTTTAAAGAAGAAGTAATGGCTAATATTAATAAAAAAGTAGTAGAGCAAGTACTGATGTATTTAAAACATCTTGCTATCAATTATAATTTACCATATAAAGAATTATCTAGTCTAACAGATACCTTTTTATATAACTATGTAGAATTATCTAAATATCAAAAAGATGATATCAAGCTAGCTTTAAAACAAAAAAATTGTAATTATCGTGCTTTATTAAATGAATGTATTTATGATGCCTTTGGCTCTAAACCTTTAATTAAACTAGAAGATGTTCCTATTCTAAATAAAGTAACTAAGAGTGATATAATAACATTAGAAACAACAGTTGGAACGGTTAAATTAGGAAAAGCTAGTGAATATTTTAAAGATACTAATTCATCATATATTTTTCATAAAAAACTTGTACATGAATGTTTCGATAGAACACTAGAGTTTGTTAAAGAAAATGAAGAGTATGATGCAGTTGTTAGTTATGTTCCTAATATCTTTACAGGAGGACATTACCATGCTTATGCTAAATGCAGTGATACTATTGTAGATCCTGCCAGTAATGCTATTTACTTCGATAATACAGGAGACTTAATAGAACAGGGTGAAGTTATCTTTACTGATAAATATTCTAATATAGGTGGAAAAATAGGAGAAGAAGCACCATATCTTTTAAAATTGGCTTTAAAGTAATAATTAACATAAGGATATCTAAATTTAGAGATATCCGCTTTTTGTATAATTTTGTAAAACTAAATGGCAATTAAATACTTTCACTTTGAAATATGATATAATAAAATAAATAATTAGAAAAGAGGTAAGAATATGGGATTTATTAAAGCATTCGCGGGATCATTAGGAGGCACTTTCGCTGATCAATGGAAAGATTATTATGAACCAAAAGAAAATATAACTGCAACATCAGCATTATTTCAAGCAGTATCACATGGTACTAATAATGGTAGAGGAGAAAATACTGAGGGTTCAGATAATATAATTACTAATGGAAGTAAAATTATCGTACCAGAAGGGACCGCTCTTATAACTTTACAAGATGGTGCAATTACAGGAATGATAGCAGAAGCAGGTGGTTATGAATTTAAATCAGATGATTCTAGTTCACAATCTATTTTTGCAGGTAATGGTATTTTATCATCAACTATTAATGAATCTTGGGAAAGATTTAAGTTTGGTGGACAACCATCATCTCAACAATTAGCATTTTATGTTAATTTAAAAGAAATACCAAACAATAAATTTGGAACTCAATCTGCAATATATTGGAATGATGCCTATTTAAATGCTCAAGTAGGTGCTATAACAAGAGGAACATATACTTTAAAAATAGTAGATCCAATTCTTTTTGTAAAGAATTTTGTTCCAGTTGCTTATCTACAACCAAATGCTAAAACATTTGATTTTCAAGATATTGATAATGATGCAAGTACTCAATTATTTAATGAAGTAGTTAGTACTTTAGGTAGTACATTCTCAAATTATACTAATGATCCAAGTAAAGGTAATCGCATTACAAATATTCAAAGTGACCAAGTTGGTTTGGCAACATCTATGGCTAAAGCTGTAGAAGATGCATATAAATGGAAACAAGATAGAGGTTTGGAAATAGTTAAAACAGCAATACTTGCTATAGAATACGATGAAAATACTAACAAATTGTTAAGTGATGTTCAAAAAGCTGATGCTCTATCTGGTTCAAGAGGAAACTCTTTCATGCAACAAGCAGTCGCTAGAGGAATTGAAAGCGCTGGTTCAAATCCAAATGGTGGTGCCGCAGGTATGGCCTTTATGGGAATGGGAGTAAATGCTATTGGAGGAGTTACTAATGGTATGAATCAACCAAATCAACCTATTGAGAATCCCTTTATAAATTTAAATAGTCAACAACAAGAACAGAGCAATACAGATAAACTTCTAGAAATGAAAAAACTTCTTGATGCTAAAGCTATTACTGAAGAAGAATATAATAAAGTAAAAAAAGATCTTTTAGGACTTTAAAATGCAAGATAATATAAAAATTGTTAAAACAGATATAAATTCTAAAAATGGGCAAGATAAATGTCCTAAATGTGGTTCTACTGATATCTCACTTAATCCGAATACTGGAAAATTAAGATGTAACTTCTGTCGTTATGAGTTTGTAGAAGAGAAAGTAACAGGTTTAGAAGAAGATATTAGTAAACTAGAGGGAAAAGTAATAGGCTCTGGTTCTAAGAATATTAATAGTAACAATGATAATGTCATAACCTTAAAATGTGAAAGTTGTGGTGCTGAAGTTGTTATTGACACATCATCAAAAACGCAAAGTAGATGCCATTGGTGTAGAAATATTTTATCGATAAATAAGCAAGTACCTAATGGTATTATACCTGATATGGTTTTGCCGTTTAAAATTACAAAAGAAGAAGCCGAAAAACAAATAAATGATTTTGTAAAGAAAAAAACTTTTTTTGCTAACAAAAACTTTAAAAAGGAGTTTACCAACAAAAATATTATAGGTGTATATTTCCCTTATGTGATTATAGATATTAATTCGCACTGTAACTTTAAAGGATTAGGAGAACACTCTACAGATGATACTTATATTGAAAGATTACCTATTAATTCTCCTACTAAAGGTTACTATTCTGCTGATTTATATGAAATAACTAGAGACTTTGATCTTACAATTGAAGGATTAACTGTAGAAGCAAATTCTGATAAACTAAATAATTTTTCAAAAGAAAAAACTAATAATATTATTAATTCTATTATGCCTTTTGATATAGAAAACTGTGTAAAGTATAATTCCAATTATTTAAAAGGATTTAATTCTCAAAAAAGAGATATTAATATATATGATTTAAAAAACATTGTAAAAATGCAAACGAAAGATATTGCAAGATTTTCTTTAAATAAAACATTAGATTTTTATGATCGTGGTGTCTATTGGCAACAAGAAATATTAGATATTAAAGGAGAACAATGGAAAACAGCTTATTTACCTGTATGGTTATATAGTTATCAACAAGTTAAAGGTAATAAAAAAATATTACATTATGTAGCAGTTAATGCTAGAACAAAAGAAATAATGGGAAGTATACCTATCAATTTTCCTAAATTATTAATAGTATCTTCTATCATTGAAATAATAGGATTTTTTATGATGTTATATATAGATTTCGATTATAGTTTTATTTTTCTATCATTAGGTATAATTTATTTTTTAGTTATGTTTTTAAGATATCGTAATCTTAATGCTAGATATGAATATGAAAAAGAATCAAAAATTAAAATATCCAATTTAAAAAGCATAGATAATTATGTAAGACATGAAGTTGATTTAAAAGATTCAAAAATGACTAGTGCTAATAACCAAGATATTGCAGGAAAAGTATTAGATAATCAAGAATTAAATAAACTTTTTGAAATTAAAACAGATGTTGATATTGAAAAAAAGTAAGACTCTTATTAAGGTTCTTCGACATTAAAGGGTGCTGAGTAAATTTTCAGCATTCTTTTTATACAAAAAAAGACACCATAACACAAA
>CALVIY010000063.1 GCA_944331955.1 uncultured Bacilli bacterium | reverse complement strand
CATATTCTTATTATTAATACTCTTTTTATTATTTATAAGAATAGTATAACACATTTTCGTTTATTTCCCCAATAAAAATATTAATAGTTTACATAAAAAAACAAGTAGTAGACTATTTAGTCATACTACTTGCTTCAGCTTCTGCTGTAGGTGTATTTTCTGTATATCCAACAGTTAAACTTCCATCTTGATTATACACTAGGTTTACGTTGGCATTACCATTAGATAACTCTTCAATTACTTTATCAATTGCTGCTACATTAGAATCATAATTAGATGTAGTAGTCGTTGTAGTAGCTTGTTCTACTGGTACAACATCAACATCCTCTGTTGCAGTATCATTACTTTGAGTAGTTGTATTACTATTATCATTTGCAAAATACCATTCGTTTTCATCTGTAACATAATCACCTGTTGCTGTCTCATTTGGATCTGGAAGTGGTTCTGCATTTATAATTTCATCTATATTTCCTGATTCATTATCATATGATTCTTCATACTCATAACTTAAATCAGAATCTATTGCACTTTCTGGAATAGATGGGTCTAAATCTATATTACCAGTAGTTAAATCCTCATCTTCTTCTTTAGTTTCAGTAGATGTATCACCATTATTAGTATCGTTATTAGTATCATTACTATTTTCGTTATCATCACTAATAGCAGGCACATCTATTTCTTCACTATAATCTTCATCTTCTACTGGAACTTCCTCTTCTATTGTATCTGATGTATCATTATTACTATTGTTATTATCGTTTGTATTATCATTTGTGTTATCTTCTGTATTATCATTGCTGTTATTATTATCATCACTACCACTGTTGTTACTATCATCAGTATTAGTATTAGAATTACCAGGATCTTCTTCTATTACATTATCATATTTATCATCTTCATCTGTATTTTCATTACCTGTATTTTGATCATTAGAATCATCTATACTAGCATTAGGATCTTGGAATTCTGGTAAATTACTATCAGTAACAGAAGAACCACTATTACTACTACCATTTGTACCTCCACTTGTACTACCACTACCTGTATTACCATTTGAACTATTAGAAGTACTGCCTCCTGTAGATTGGCTATTGTTATTACTACTTGAACTATTAGAAGAACTACTATTACCACTATTTCTATAAGTAGTAGGTGTTGCTGTATAAGTTTCATTAGTAGTAGTTTCTGTAGTTGTAGCTTGAGAAGAAGTATCTTTTTGTGTTTCTTCTTTTGCTTCTTCTTTATTTTCTTCATTAGTTTTATTATCAGTATTATTTTTATCTATATTATCTTTATTATTATCAACAGTAGTTGCTATTCTACTATTATTTGCTGTAGGTCCTTTATTAGTAGCTAGTTTAAAGATGCCACCTCCTACTATTAAAGCAAGACAAGCAGCTGCTACTGTAACTTTAGGATGTGATTTAATAAAATATAGCCCCTTCTTTGGAAGTTCTTTAAACCCCTTAATTTTATTTATAATATTTCTTTTAGTTGTTTCTTTGTAATAACTATCAACTATATCATTATATTCTTCTTCATCTACTTCTACATTCTTATTAGCTTTTTTAATTAAACTAAATACATGTTCAGGACTTTTACAATTAATATTTGCTTTAAACTTATTATCTGTAAATATTCTATCTTGATTTTTCTTATTATAACCATTATCTTTACAGTATTTAACAAAAGCTTCCTTGTATTCATCACTATCTTCATTAGTAATATTATAACTTAACTTACCTGTTTCTTTATCTTTACTTACATAAACATATACTTTTTTTGGTTCATTATCTTTACCAACATAATCAGTATAACTATAAAAACCTATTATTTTACTATTCTTATCCATATTATCACCTCTATTTAATATTACCTGTATAGGTATATCCTTGATTTAATAAATTAACATCATTGTAAGTACTCCATTTAACATTAACGGAACTATTTCTAATTAAAGTTCTAGTTCTATAACTATAATAACGAACTGTTCCATAGACTGGTCTACCATTTTTAGTACCTACTTGTTCTCTTCTTGAATATAATTGAACTTCTCTTAAACATTTAGTATCATTACTACTACATTTAATAGCAGTATAGCCTTTATCATTATATTTCCAATTACTCCAAGAACTCCAACTAGAAAAACTAGGAGATGTTACCTTTTTATATTCGTACATTGTTCTTGTAACAGATGTATTATCATTATAGGCTAAAGATGAATCAGAATTTGTCTTATTAGATGCTCTATTACTATTAGATCTATAAGAAGTATTACCATTATTAGAAGTATTATTACTTGGTTCAGTAATCTCTACTTCTTTAACAGGTTCACTTTCTTCCTTTTCACTATTATCTTCTTTTTCTTTACTTGCATCTTTTTTACATATATCATGTTCACAATAATCATACTCTCCTACTTTCATAAGAGAATAATCCTTTTTCTCATTACATTCTAAGTTGACTCTTAAAGTATAATCACCATCATTTTTAGTTAATCTAATATAACTATTATTAACATCACAAGCTTTACCATCTGCATCTGTAAAAGCTTCTAATAGATTAGAATTAATCATTTCTCTTAATGTTAATTCAGAGATGGCTCCTGTTTCTTTAGGTAATTTATCTTTTGTAAAATAATTAAAAGAAGCATCTTCCATTTTTTCTAGATTTTCACTAAAGACTTTATCGTAGTTAGAACTTGTTTTAGTAGTTTTTGCAGTATTATCAGTATTAGTAGCATTACTAATTATAAAAATTATTAAGGCTAAAAAGATAATAACTACAATAACTTTTAGTAAAATATCTCTTAATGGGAATCTACCTCTTGCATTTTCTTCTGTATACATCCTAAAATCCCCCTTTTCCTTAAGTTTGGGCATATTATACCACAAAACTTAAGAATTGTCAAATTTCAAGCGTACTAGTGTACACCCTGGATTCATAAAATCTAATTTATATTCTAGCACGCGTTTATCTTTTTTTAAATAGTCACTTACTGCTTTTGCTAAAATACCTTTACCTATACCATGAATAATAACAACATATTCATATTTTAATTTATAGGCATCACTTATAAACTCTTTTACTTTAAAGATAGCATAACTACTATCCATACCATGTAAATCAATACTAGGATAACTAGATAGAATCAACTAGGTTCCTTCTTTCTAAGACTGCAGAAAGTTTTGGCATTGAAAAACGTCCTCCTACTCTTAATGTTGATAAAGCTCCTGTTAAATTAGCAAGTTTACATGTATCTTCTAAGGAATAACCATGACTTATAAAGTATGTAAAGGCTCCATGGAAAATATCTCCTGCTCCTGTAGTATCAACTGCTTTTACTTTAATACTAGGTATTAATTTATAAGTATCACCTATTTTAGTAAAGCAACCCTTATCTTCTAGAGTAATAACAACTGTATTATGAAAATCATTAGTTAGTTTCTCATGAATTTTTATTAAGCTTTCAATAGAACCATCATATTCAAGGTTTGTATAGTCTAAGGCAAAGTTTTTAGAACAAACTAAATAATCTACATAAGGGCATAAATTTACTGTTCCTGGTTTAAAACTACCAGCATCTATTACTTTAATAGCAGTTTTATTATTAAGAAGTATTTTTTTACTCATTTCTTCTTCTTCACCATCTACTAAAATAACATCATACTTATTATCATTATCAAGGCTACATTTAGGTACGTTATCATCTTGACTTGTTAAGATTGTTCTACTAGCATTAGTAGAATTAGCGATAATAAAACTAAGCATAGTATCAAAGTTATCTACAAGTTCTAGATAAGTAGTATCTACTCCTACACTATTAAACTCTGCTTTTATCATCTTGCCATAATAATCATTACCTGCAACACCTTGAAATGAAACATCACAGTCCCATAAAGCTAATAAGTAGCCAGCATTACTAGCAGGTCCTCCTCCACAGTCTATGTGTTTACTAACTCTTTGTTTAGTATTTTCTATAGGGAATTTATCAAGTCTAAATGTAATATCATAAGATGCATGTCCAATTGTTAAATATTTCATATAATCACCGTAATAATTATATCAAGTTTTTTAAGAAAAATATAGAGAAATAAAAGACTAGAGTGTAAATATCTGTTATAATTATATCGAAAGGCAGTGATATCAATGAAAAAGAAAGACAAAAAGGAAAAAGAAAAATTAACTAAGAAACAGATAATTATTTTAATTGTTGTTACTATTATACTAGGGGTTATATGTTACTTTACTGCAACAGAAATAACTAAATCTATAATAGATCATAAGACTATAGAAGAAAATTTAAATAGCGATGAATTTGATAGTTTAATACAGCTTGATACAGTAAGTGATATGAGTTTAGAAGACTTAATTAATAATTATAATGAACTAAGTGATAGTGATATAGTCTATGAAAGTATTGAAGATAATAAAGTTAGTGTTGATAATATAGAAATTAAGTTTTATTTAAAGGATGATAATAATGTTAATATAGTTAGTATAAATTTTAAGAATAAGACTAGTAAAGTGAAAGAATTAATCAGTAATATGATAATTGCTAGTAATAGTAATATAAGTGATGATACAACAGAACTTGTATATGATAGAGTTTTTGAAACTTTAGGAAATACTAAAGATCAAAAAAGTGAAACATCTGAATTTTTTCAATATCAAGGCTTAGAATTTAGTTTAAAAGAATATAAAGATAGTAATTATAAATATAGTTTTAGAATAGGAAGAATAGTTAAAGAAGAAAATAGTGATAGAGAAGATAAGGAAGCAAATGAAGAAGAGTGATGATGTTCATCACTCTTTATTAGTGGATAGAATCCATATTTAGAGACCATTGTTAGTTATATTTTCTATCTCTTCTTCACTTAAACCAGTACTTTCAATCACTATTTTAAGAGATACTCCCTTTTTAAGAAGATTTTTTGCAATTTCTATTTCTTTTGCTTTAGCACCTGCATCATAACCATTGTCATAACCATCATCAT
>CALVIY010000062.1 GCA_944331955.1 uncultured Bacilli bacterium | reverse complement strand
ACATTTTTATTAACTTCTTTTTCATAATTATCCATATATAATCACTCCTACAAACTTATCATATTTATTTATCAGTTTCTAGTTAATTTATAGTTTTCTTGAATAGGAATAACTCTAGTTCTAATAGTATTCATAGAACTTCTTCTTTAACATAAAACTTAATATAATTATACTAATTAAACTATTACTTTTACAAGTGTTTACATTTTAATTAGGCGGAATTCCACCAATTTAAAGTATTTGCTATATTAGGAAGTAAACACGCAGGAATCTTCTCATTATAATATTTATACTTTAATAATTCTTCTACTGCTTCTTTTGGAGATTTATATAATAGTCCAATATTGTAGCAGTAACAAAAAGACATAAGCAATATTCAAAAACCTCTACACATTTGTATAGAGGTCTGACGACTTAGAGCTTCGAAAGTTTTCTAAGTACTAATCATTAATATTCTATTCAATATAATTAATTCTATTCATTAAAAAATCCCATTAAATATAAAATTAAATTAATATCAACAGATTTAATATTCTTTTTTAACTTTTCGATTTCTAAATTTATTAATCTTTCAAACTCATCACTTTTATCTTTATCTAATAAACGTTGCATAGATTTCATAATCATATAGACATTAGTTGAATTATCTTTATTATTATAATTACTATCTATAATTTTAAAAGTAATTAAAAACTTACTATGAAAGGAAAACATTCTATCGTTATGAGCACATATATTCCTAATCATGGTAATATTTTTCATTACCTGTTTTAAAAAATTATCAGGTACTTTAAACTCCTTACTAATAGTTTGCCTATCTGTTTGTTTCAGCATACTATATAAACGGCTTAATTCTCCCCATGTTAAAATTTTAATTAAAACAAAAGGTGGTACAAAGCCATATTTATTAATATAATGAGTAATAGCTTCATGTTTGCCATTTTGTTTATTTATTTCTTCATTTATTTTATCGATATTGTCTTGTATTATTTTGGGATTAATATTAGTATCAAAATTACTTGCTAACAAATAATTATTAATACTATATTTTGATGATAAAAGTTCAGCCAGTAAAGATTTTATAACTGTTTCTACTTCTAAAATGTAAGTTAAAAAAATAGAACGAATATTTTTATCAAATTCATATAATGAATATATTTCTTCAAAAGTTACATTTTTCTTATAATTATTATCCAAGTTTTTAAACACATCTTTATATGTATTCACAATAGAATAATAAGAATATTTTTTAATTTTATCTAAAGCATAATCTTTATTAGTAACAGTAACTCCTTTAGAAATTATATAGTTTATTAAATCTTCGTTACTTTTATATTTCTTCATATTTTCTCCCTTAAAATAAAACGACTTAGGGCTTCGAAAGTTTCCTAAGTACCAATCACTTGTAATATATCATTTTTTTAGGACCCTGTCAACTAGTATTCGCAAGTTTTTCAATTCCACTTTTTATTACTTTAATGTGTTAAATGCTTTCATTAAGACTCTCAAAAGTAATTAAGTCTAGTATATTTTTATAGCATTTGGTTGCAGATATCTCCCTATCTAGCATCACTTGAATGCCACGTACTTCATAGATTAAATTTTCTATATTAATATTATCCTTTAGTATAACTTCATTCAACTTTACCTTACCCCATACTTTTTAGCTTATAAAAATTTGTATAGTTTAAATTTTCTCATATTTTTTAGAAAACTATAATAGGTTTACTTAAATAAAATACTCATTATTTGTATCCCTAAAATTTATATTATACTTTTCTTTTGCTAACTTAATAGCATCATCAATCATGAAGTTACCTGCCACGTCAGGATAATTTAAATATTGTTTTACATTTTTGATATTTACCATAAATCGTTTATAAGTTTTTCCATTATCTATATCAGGATTAACTTCCCCTATACTTTTAATCTTGGCAAGCATTCTAACTTGTGCATATTTTTTTTAGCATCACCTTCAACTAATAAATAACCTAAATAATAAATATCTTCTATCTCAATATTTAACTCTTCTAAATACTCCCTTTTAAGTGTATCCTCCAAACTTTTATCACTATCGCAAGGCTTTCCTCCTGTTAATTTATATTTATTGTCATCAAATCTTAAAACAATATTACCATCATCAGAAAATACAATTCCATATACTTGTTTAATATTTAAATATTCTGGTACTTTATCCTTAAACCAACTATATTTTACCATTTAAAAACCTCCAATTTATATAATTTTAATAATTGCTTTTACATCATCTATTTTCAATTACAGACTCACATCACTACTATATATTATCTTTGTGTTCTAAGTAAATATGAAAGAAACATTACTTTTTTATTATATAAAGTATACCTAATGTTTTTTTATATTTGAGGTTCCAAATTGGAACTTCAAAGCATTATACTATTTATCAGTTAATTTAATTTTAAATTCGTTTCTTGTATCTTTAATTACATTTAATATATATTTTACCTCCATTTTTGTAATTTAATGTCATAAAAAACAATTCAGCTAATGTTGCACGAAATGCCATAAGAAAAACATATAAATAACCTTTCACTTATATAATATACTGTTTATTAATTTTTCTTTCGCAAATTTAATAAAGTTATAGATTCTAAATGATAAGTATTAGGAAATTCATCAACTAGTTTAATAGATTCAAGATGATAAATACTATCTAAAAGATTAATATCACGAGCAAGGGTTAGAGGGTTACATGAAACATAAATAATATTCTTTACTTTTAAAGATAAGAGAAAATCTATTAAGTTTTTAGAAATACCACTTCTTGGAGGATCTAAAATAATAGTATCAGGAGTATAATCTAATCTTTTAATGACTTTACTAGCATCACCTAAATAAAACTCTGTATTAGTAATATTATTTAACTTAGCATTACTTTTAGCATCCCTCACTGCATCTTCTACTACTTCAATACCAATTACTTTCTTAGCATAGTCACTTACTAAAAGACTAATAGTACCAGTACCACAATATAAGTCATAGATAATATTACAATTTAGTTCTTTTACTAAATTAATAACTTCTTTATAAATTAAACTAATCCCCTCTTTATTTACTTGAAAAAAAGAGTCTTTTCTTACCATAAACTTTTTAGATAAAACATCTATCATTAAAGATGGAACACCACTGATTAGTTCATTGTTATAGTATAGAGAACTAACATTTGATGAGAAAAACTTATTTATAGATTCTTTATCTTCCTTACCTTCTAATATTAACATAAGTCTACCATCTAAAGATTTAATAATCGCTTTAGTTAATTTCTTATGTACTTTAATAAAAGAATTTAAAGAGGCCGTTAGAGTTATAATATTACTATCTAATAAATTACATTTATCTATATGAATTAAATTATTAGTCTCTTCTTCATAATAACCTAACTTATCTCCTTTAATATGAAAAGTTACTTTATTACGATAGTTATAACATTTGGTAGGAATTATCTCTAAAGAGTCTAAATTATAATTTGTATATTTAGAGAAAATATTCTTAACAGTATTCTTTTTAAATTCTAACTGCTCATCATAAGTTAAATGTCCTATCTGACAACCTCCACAAGTTTGATAATAAGGACAATACTTTACTTTAAGGAGATCATATCTTTTGCCTATAGAATAATTTTTCTTTTCTTTTACTAATTTAATAGAAACTTCTTCACCTAGTTTTACTTTAGGTATAAATATTATTTTATTATCTATTTTAGCAATTCCTCTACCTTGATGATCATAATCTATTATTTTAACTAACATACACTTCACCTACTAATAGATTACTACAAAATCAATTAAAGAAAAAGAAATTTATAATATTTTTCATTTTGGTAATACTAAAAGTGAAATGAGGTGAGGTTATGCTTAGAGATGAGATAAAGAATGCTTTTGGTAATGCCACTGATTTAATAGTTAGACCTTTTATTATCGATAATAGAGAAATCACTTTAGTCATGAGTGAAGTTTTAGGTAGTTCGAGTTATGTTAATGATTTTATTTTAAGACGTCTTTTAACTATCAAGTTTCAAAGTGATGATATAGGAAGTGAACTTCTTAACTTTATTCCTACTAATAATGGTAAAATACTAAATAAATTAAGTGATATGACTGATTATATCTGTATGGGCTTTGCTCTTATTCTTTTTAGTGATAATGAATCTGAAAAAGCTATTGCAATTGAAGCAAGGGCTACTGTAGATAGGGGTATCCCTATTGTTAATAATGAAGCTAGTATAACGGGTAGTAAAGATGCTTTTAATGAGAATTTTAATACTAATGTAGGTCTTATTAGAAGAAGAATAAGAGACTGTAATTTATATGTAGATGGTATGTTTGTGGGAAAGTCTAGTAAGACTAAGATTGGTATTTTATATATGAATAATATTGCTATTAAGAAAAATGTTGATGAAATAAAGAATAAACTAAAAAAAATCAATGTTGATGGAATACTAGATACAGGTAATTTAAAGAGTTATTTAGATAGTAAGACTAACTTTTTCTTTCCAACAATTACATCAACAGAACGTCCTGATAAAGTCGCTCAAGCTTTACTTGAAGGTAAGATTGCTATTGTCTCTGATAACTCTCCTTTTGTTTTAATTACTCCTACTTTTTTTGTAGATTACTTACATACTAGTGATGATTACTATGAGAAAGCGATTAATACTTCTTTTATTAGAATAATTAGATTTCTTGCACTTTTTATCGCTATTTTTACTCCTGCTTTATACATTGCCCTAACTACTCATAATCAAGACATATTACCTTTATCTTTATTTTTAAACTTTATGGAACAAAGGGATACTGTACCCTTCTCTGCTTTAATAGAAGCAATTTTCATGAGTATATCCTTTGAAATACTAAGAGAAAGTGATATTAGAAAACCTGCTAGTATGGGAACATCTGTCTCTATTCTTGGTGGTTTAATATTAGGTGATGCGGCAGTTTCTGCTGGTATTATCTCTCCTATTATGATAATAGTTATTTCTATATCGGCAATATCAGGTCTTGCCTTCTCTTCAGTTGAAATGATTTATGC
>CALVIY010000061.1 GCA_944331955.1 uncultured Bacilli bacterium | reverse complement strand
ATGGGAAAACGGAGGGCTCCCTATTTTTCTTTTGTAATAAATTATATTTGTTATAGACTTAAATCTTTTGCTTTGATAAAATGTTAATGGAGATGATTTGATGGAATTTATTGATAGAATAAAAGAAAGAGTTAAAGATGATTTTAAGAAAATAGTTTTACCTGAATCTAATGATGTTAGAGTGTTAGAAGCTGCTTCTACTATAAAAAAAGAAGCTTTCGCTGATATTATTTTAATAGGTAAGGAAAGTGAGATAGAAATTCTTGCTAAAGATAATAATATTGATATTAATGGGGTTACTATTATTGATCCTTTGACTTTTTGTGATAGTGAAAAGTTAATTAATGATTATTATGAACTTAGAAAGCATAAAGGTATTAGTTTAGATGATGCAAAAAATACTATTTTAAATGATTATGTTTATTTTGCTAATATGTTGGTTAAAGTTGGATATGCTGATGGTGTTGTGTCTGGTGCATGTCATAGTAGTGCTGATACATTAAGACCTGCTTTACAGATAATTAAGACTAGTAAGGATACAAAGGTTGCTTCTGCTTTCTTTTTGATGGTTGTTCCTAATTGTGAATATGGTTCTAATGGGGTATTTGTTTATTCTGATTGTGGTATGATTCAAAATCCTAGTAGTGAAGAGTTAGTGGAAATTGGAATGATGAGTGCTAAAACATTTAGATTATTAGTAGAAGAAGAACCTAATGTAGCTTTCCTTTCTCATTCTACTTTTGGATCTTCTAAATGTAGTGATGTTGATAAAGTTGTTAAAGCAGTAGAGATGGCTAGAAAAGAATATCCTGATATTAATTTAGATGGAGAGTTACAATTTGATGCTGCTGTTGTTCCTCTTGTTGCTAAGAGTAAAGCACCTAATAGTAGTGTAGCAGGTAAAGCCAATGTTTTAATCTTTCCAGATTTAGATGCAGGAAATATTGGTTATAAGATTACAGAAAGACTTGCTAAAGCGAAAGCTTATGGCCCTGTTACACAAGGACTTGCTAAACCTGTTAATGATTTGTCACGTGGATGTAATGCTAATGATATAGTAGGTGTTGTTGCTATAACTGCTTTACAGGCATTGAATAGTAAGTAGGGGGTTTTATGAAGATAGTATCTTTTAATGTAGCAGGTTTTAGAGCTTGTTTAAAGAAAGGCTTTGAAGACTTCTTTAAAGAAAGTAATGCTGATATTTATTGTCTACAAGAAGTAAAAGCGATAGAGAGTGAGATTCCTTTTAGACCAGAAGGTTATAACTTTTATTTAAATACTGCCGATAAGAAGGGGTATTCTGGAGTAGCAGTTTATTCTAGAGTTAAACCTCTTGATGTGGCATATGGAATAGATGTTGATATGCACAATCACGAAGGTAGAGTTATAACACTTGAATATGATGACTTTTTCTTAGTTTGTGTATATGTTCCTAATGTCAAGAGAGACTTGTCAAGACTTTCCTATAGAATGACTTGGGAAGAAGATTTTCTTAAATATTTACAGAGTCTTGATAAGAAGAAACCTGTTATTGTTTGTGGAGACTTTAATGTTGCTCATAAAGAAATAGATCTTGCTAATCCTAAAGGTAATATTGGTAATGCAGGTTTTACTATTGAAGAACGTGATGCTTTTACAAGATTATTAGATGGTGGTTTTACTGATGTTTATCGTTATTTATATAAAGATAAAGCAGATGCTTATACTTGGTGGAGTTATATGGGGAAAGCTAGAGAGAAGAATATTGGTTGGAGAATTGACTATTTTCTAGTGTCAAATAGATTTATTGATAATGTAAAGGATATGAAAATAGACAGTGATGTGTTTGGAAGTGATCACTGTCCTATAGAGTTAGAAGTTAAGTAAAAAGAGATAGATGAATTTTTTCATTTATCTCTTTATTAAAAGATAATTTAATAACTTATAATCTAACATTTTTTATATTAAAGACTTTTAACTAGAAATCTGGTACAATTGTATTAATAGATAAATAATAATTTGTTGAATGAATCATTAAAAAGTTTTGAAAGGGTGTAAAGAGATGTTGCTAGTATTTCATTTAATAATATTAATTTTAGAAATAGTGGTTATAATTTGTGCAGTAAAAGAAAAAAACAGGAAATATTTTAAAATATTTAATGGGTTATTTTTTGGGTTTTTTATTTCAATGTTTATACATTATATATATTTTTCGTCTGATATATATTTATATGATACTGGAGAATGGCGTGGATTAGAAGCATTATTGCAGTTAATATCTTTATGTATGATAAATTTTGTGATTGGTTTAGTTTGTTTAATCATTCAAAAATATTCTAAGAAAAAAAATTATATAGATACATCAAAAAAATGGGTAACTATTAAATGTGTTTTGATAGTTTCAGCTGCTAGTTTTATCATTATTTTTAGTTTATTTATTATTAGATATAATGATAAAGTTCAACTTGATAATGAAGTAAAAGAAGAAGTAATGATTTATTTGAAAGAGAAATATGGCACTAGTGATTTTGAAATTTTAGATATTGATAGAAAATTTTCTGCTAATGGATTGGTTGCAACTAATAATTTAGAATATTATGATGTTAACGTTTTATATAAACAATCAAATATAGAATTTCATGTTGAACTCGATGTAGATAATGAGAGAAAAATTTTAAGAAATTCTTCTAGTGATTGGTTTTTATTTAAATATTATTATAATGAATTTGAGGATGATGATTTTCGTGTAGATGGTAATATCAAAATGAATGCTTTTTTTGATTATTTAAAAAAGAAAAACTTAAACGTTGAAGTTGAAATGTCTGATCATTATGCATCAGGGGGAGAAATTGAAAAAATATTACCTAATGGATATGGTAGAATACCTGATAAAAAAGAATTTTATAATCTTATTATTGACTATCAGTTAAAACATAAGATGAAAATAACAATCAATAAAAATGAATTAGTTGGTAATGATTTAAAAGAAGAACTTAGAAATTACTTGGTTAATTTGGCTAATTATATTATTGACTATTATGATGAGATAGAAGATTATCAAATATATTGTGAATATTATGGCAATGATGATTTTTTTAAAGGAAATTTATACATTGATAAAGATTATATAAACATTGATGTAGGCTCTATAAAAGAAACAATAAAAAGATAAATTAAATTTATAGAATTAGGATAATTTTTGTCATTCTGGTGGGATATCATGCATGCTATATAATTACTATGGTAGTATCAATTAAGCTAGAGAAATATAATGTATTAGTGGTAATGTTGAAGAATTATTTGAAACTTATAATAGTCTTATTGTTATTTAGATGATTTATAAAGAGAGAAGATAGAAATGCTATTACGAAAATGTAGATAGTTTTTCTTTTGGTGTGATATAATATATTTGTATATGTAAGAAAGCAGTGATGTTAATGGATCAAGAGAAAATTGGTAAATTTATAAAAAAACTTAGAAAAGATAATAACTTAACTCAGGATGAACTTGCTAAAAAGTTAGGTGTTACTTATCAAGCAGTTAGTAAATGGGAGAATGGTAAGAGTATTCCTGATATTGCTATCCTTAAAACTATTAGTGAGTTATTTAATGTTAATATAGATGAACTATTAGAGGGAAGTGTTAAGAACAAGAAAAAATTAAATAAGAAAATATTTATTCCAATAACAGTTTTAGGTATTTGTGTGGTTGGTATTTTTGTATTTTTTGTCGTACATAAAGAAACTTATGAGTTTAAAGTATTAGAGACTGATTCTAATGATTTTGATGTTAGTGGTGTTCTAGCTTTTTCTCCTGATAAATCATCTATTTATATATCTAGTATTGACTATAATAATAGTGATGATGATACTGAATATAAAAGTTTAAGTTGTAATCTTTATGATGTTAATGGTGATGCTAAGACAAAGATTAGTAGTTGCGAAAGCGATAATAGGGATGTAGATACTCTTTCTGGTTTACTTAATAGTATTGATTTTACAGTTGATGATTATGCTAGTAGTTGTAAAATATTTAAAAATAACCAGTTAGTATTAGAGATAAATGCTACTAGTCTTGATGATAAGACTATTACTTATGAGGTTCCATTAAGTTTTAATGATGATTGTTTTGACTCAACTAATAGTTGAGTTTTTTCAACTTTCTTTTTATTTACTTACTATAGTTTTATAATGTAAAATTAAGGTGAATGGAGGAGACATTATGAAGAAAAAGAAAATTGTTATAGTAGTTGTAGTTATTATTTTAATGCTTGTTGTTGGTTGCTTACTTGTTCTTAATAATTTAAGTACTAATAATAAAGAGGTGAAAGTTGTTAGTAGTTTAATTGATGAGGAAAGTAAATTAGAGGAGGACTTTCCTACAGAATTAAAAGATATAGATAATGCTGATGTAATAGTTAATCCTTATGAGATATCACCTTTAACTGCTTTAATTATCTTTAAGACTGATGAAGCTGTTAGTCCTAAAGTTACTATAGAAGGGGATGATGAGCTTAGTACTTATGAATATACTTTTGATGAAGGAACTGAACATTATTTACCTATATATGGACTTTATCCTGATAGAGATAATACTGTAGTTATAGAATATGGTGATGTAAGTAAAGAATTTACAATTGCTACTGAGGCTTTACCAGATGATTTCATTTTACCTACTTCTGTTGATGCTAATAAAGATGAGTTAAGTAATGATTTATATTTCTTTACACCATCTAGTGGTGGTTATACATGTGCATATGATGTAAATGGCGATGTAAGATGGTATTTAACTATTAATTCTATTTGGGAGGTTAATAGACTTGATAATGGACATATGATGTTAAGTACAGAAAGATTAGTTAATAGTCCTTATTATATGACAGGTTTATATGAGATGGATATGTTGGGTAAGATATATAAAGAGTATAGTTTACCTGGTGGTTATCATCACGATTATTATGAGATGCCTAATGGTAATTTATTAGTCGCTAGTGATGATTTTACTAGTGGAGATGGTACTGTAGAAGATTATATTGTAGAACTTGATAGAGATACTGGTGAAGTTGTTAAGACTTTTGATTTAAAAGATATTTTAAATATGGAAGATGGTAAGAGTGAAAACTGGACAGAGTATGATTGGTTTCATAATAATTCTGTTTGGTATGATGAAGAGACTAATTCTATAACTTTATCTGGAAGACATCAAGATGCTGTTATTAATATAGATTATGATAGTGGAGATTTAAACTGGATAATAGGAGACTCTACTAACTG
>CALVIY010000060.1 GCA_944331955.1 uncultured Bacilli bacterium | reverse complement strand
ATTAATGAAAAAGAATTGGTACAAACTGTCCAATTTCTAGATTGACATTTTTGTCCAATTCCATATTAACATTTACATAATGCTTATTTTTTAACATTTTTGTTGAAAAATAAGTGTTAAAACACCTATAATTAATACAAGGTAGTCCTATTTGTCAAAAGGAAATTGGAATAAATTAAATTTCGGACTGGGAATTTAGTCGTTAAAAAAAAGTTCCTTTAATAATTCGGGAACTTTCTATTTAATTTTACCATTTTTATTAAAAAGTAATCCTAATATCAGAAAAACACAGCTTAAAATTATTCCTTTTATATCTTTAGGCATGATTTTATCCGAATCTTCCAAATAATAAAATAATAGCCAAATCTCTTTTTCCATTAATTTCCTTTGCATTAATAGAATTTAGTATTTTTGTTATTTCTTCATCACTATAATAAGTAACTATATTCTCATGCTTATTACATTTAATTTTAGGTAGTATAGTAGAACCATTATAGGATATTATTTTATTATCATTTAACCAATTTAAAAAGAACCTAATACAAATTGCTCTATGTTCTCTAGTGCGTGCTTTTAAATTTAAAATTGATTTCATGTAGTTATATACATCTTGTGGCTTTAAGTTCTTTAACTTTATATTATTTTCTTCTAAATAATATAAAAATCCTCTTATGTGTTTTAACCTCCATTCTTTAGTATCTTTAGTAATATTAAGTGTGTTCAAATAACTTGCATAAGTACGATACTTTTTATACAAATTACCTGTGAAGATATATTTGCTTATATACCTTTTTTCATTATCTTGTGAAATCATTTTTATCATCCTCCCTTACAATTTCACAAAATAATCATATCAGACCTTCATTTATTTTATGCCCATAAAAATAAAAAAATCCTTATATCATAAGGACTTCGCGAAAGATGGGCATAAAATATTTATGGGCATAAAAGGCAGTTTTTATGCTTAAGGATAAAAATTGCACCCCCCCCCAGGTAACATATTGTAAACATTTAGTGCTCATATTTTTACCTTCTTTCGCATATCTTGTTAACTTAATATTATCATATACTTTTATTTATTTCAATAAACATTTTTTTAAATTTACATATCTTATAATAGGTGTTGTGTATGACTATTAACTATGAAGATATAAATTTATCTTATAAAAAATATGGAGATGGAAAAGAAATTATTGTTATACTTCCTGGATGGGGAGAAACTAGAAATACATTTTTAGAAATGATTAATATTTTAATGATTGATTATACTGTTTATATAATAGATTATCCAGGCTTTGGAGAAACAACTTTTCCTAATCATGATCTTACTATGGATGATTATACAGAAATGATTATTAAATTCCTTAATGATTTAAATATTACTAAACCTAATATAATCGCCCACTCTTTTGGAGGTAGAATCTCAATACTTTTAGCAAGTAAATATAATATTCCTATTAAGAACTTAATATTAATAGATAGTGCAGGAATTATTCCTAAGATGACTTTAAAGAAAAAGTTTAGACTTAATTTATATAAAACTCTACAGTCTTTAGCAAATTACTTACCTAAGAAAATTAAATACAAATTTAAAACTTATCTATTTAATAAATTTTCATCAAGTGACTATCAATCATTAGATGAAAATATGCGACAAACATTTAAAAATATTGTTAATTTAGACCTTACTAAATATTTATCTTCTATTAATACAAACACTTTAATACTATGGGGAGAAAAAGATATAGATACACCACTAAAAGATGGTAAATTAATACATAAAAAAATAACAAATAGTGAGCTTATTATCTTCCCTAATTGCACCCACTATTGTTATTTAGAAAATACTTATGTAATTATTAAAATTATTTTGTGTTTTCTTGAGGGTTAACTAAAGTTTTTATATCTTTATTAATACTTGTGTAAAAATCACTTGTTATATTATAATCATTAAACATATTAGGAAATCTAATTAATAACTGCTCATTTAACGTATCAGTACAATCTAATACAACTCCATATACAATATGTTTATCCCATAAAGATACTTCTAATAGTTCTTTTTCATCAAATCTACTAAAGTCTTCTAAAAATTTCTTATATCCTAAGCACTGCTTATATTTTTCAAACCCACTTTTAGTAAAAAATCTTAATGATAAAATATAACATATACTAATTGATAAAATAAAAGTAAGAATAATAGTTAAATACCATATTTTAAAGCCAAAACAAGTAAGTGCTAGTATAATACCAATTAGTGATGTAAATATTAAAATAATAGCAACTAAAGGTGCTCTAGTATAAATATGTTCTTTATACATTTTTTTCCTTTCTACCATAATAAAGTGATTATATTCTCTCATAAAAAGAGTAGAATTATTATATGTATTACAATAATTTTTAAGAGAAGATAAATTTACTGTTTTCTTATTTCCAATAATATTTATCAATAAATTTAAAACTATTTCTTCTCCTTTAGATAATTCAATATTATTATTTTGCAATATTAATCTATAATCATTAGATAGTTTTTCTACTCTCAAAACTCCTTTATCAATTAATTCTAATATGGTAGCGGTAAAACTCTTATCAGTAAGCTTACCAGATATTATATACTCAACTAAAGAAGGATTATAATCAATACTACGACAATAAGTAAGATTAGCTAACTCTTTACTTCTTTTTCCATCTCTTATGAAAAGTATAATTAGTAATACTAAAACTATTATAATCCAGATAAAAGAAAGAACTGTAATTAATGGTATAAATTTTTTCATTCTTTCAGCATACTCTCTATTTAGAAAATCCTCTATACTTCCATTATAAGACCTTGAATCATCTCTTTCTGTAACAATTACACCATCTCTTATTTCTATTTCTCTATTAATATCCAGTTGATTTATATTTTTTATATAATAATTATGATGTGGAAAAATTATTAAGAAGGACATAATTAAACAACTAACTGCTTTTTTCATTTAGAAACGTCCTCCTCCGCCTCCACCACCGAAGGATCCACCTCCACCAATGGAACCGCCTCCAAAGCCACCTCCACTTGAAGTCCTGCTTGCAGCGATTGATGAGCGTGATGATGCAACTGCAGTATGAATACCACTATTTATACTAGAATAAATATTAGATGTAATAAAATAATGAGTCATATAAGGATTATAACCAACATAAGTAGTATCACTTGTATCCATATTAGGCATCTTAACTTCCATTTCTTTAGAAAGTTTATCTGCACAGTCTAAAACAACTGCATATACTAAATACTTATCCCATAAAGTTACCTCAGGTAACTCTTTTTCATTAAATCTACTAAAATCTTCCAAAAATTTCTTATGAGCCATCCATTTAGCATATTGTTCTGCACCTTTTTTTGTATAAAACTTTCTAGTTATAACAAAGATAATTAAAGCTATCATAAGGATTATTATAATAATTCCTAACCAAGATAAATCAAGACCAAAACTAATAAAGGCTAAAACAAGACCTAATAAATTAAAGATAACAGTAAATGCAACTATTCCTGGAGTCTTTGCAAAGAATAACTCACTTTTACCTAAGTTTTTACTAGTCTTAATAAAATCATTATACAAATCCATTACATTATTAGCATTACTTAAAGTAGAACAATGTTTCTTTATAGTAGAAAGAACTACTTCTTTACTATTGCCTATCTCATTAATAATAAGGTTTAAGGCAATTTTTTCAGTTTCAGTTAAACTAGCCTCGTCATATTCTTGTAATACTAGTTTATAATCATCTTTTAATTTTCTATCAATAACTTCTACTTTTAATACTTTCTTATAAACAAGATTTAAAATAGTAGCAGATAAACTCTTCTCACTAACATTTTTATCTATCAAATATTCTAATACTTCTGGTCCATAACTTGCAGGAAAGTCTCTAAAATACTCCATATTAAAGGCAGTCTTCTTCATCTTTTTCTCTCTTAAATAAACTCCTACAGCAAGACTAATTGCAATTAAAGCCCAAGCACTACTTACAATTATTAATATCATATTTTGTCTTTGAATTCGCTCTCTTTCAGCATTAGCTTCATCACTTAACTCTGTCTGATAATCTATAATTGCACTTTTTGCAGTTAAACCACTAACTTTAGTAGCATTAGGAACTAAAGATTTATCAAATATTAATCTAACACTAACAGGATTATATGCTCCTAAAAAGTTAAATGAACCTATCGCTTCCTTATTATTAGTTCTATCTATATTACCATTTAAAGGTCCATGTAACCAAACTCTATAATCACTATCACTATTAGGTAAAACTACTTTAACTTCATAATCTCCTATATTTTCTCTATAACCATCACCTAGTGTATTCCAAGCAAGTTCTGCCGTATCTTCATGAACAACTACTACATCAGTAACAGTATATTCTATATAAAATATTTCATCTAAATCACTAGGATTAAAAAGCTTTAAATTAACCTCATTCATAAAAGTATCATAAGTATACTTAGAATCTGTCCCATTACTAGCATAACTAACTTCATCAAAATAGTTAATATCTCTATTAAAGTCATCAAATGTTAAATCTCCATCATCACTAATAGAACCTACTTTAACATCTGTAATACCACTACCATCATATAACTTACTATTTCCTTCAATAGCACTTATATCTCCATTATATGCTTCATTACCATAATTAGCATAAGCAATATCACGGTCCATACCATTAAAATCACCATTCATCTTAATAAGTTCTCTCACCTTAATAGAACCATTATCAAGTATTTCTATCTCACTTAAAAACTTATCAGTAGGCTCTCCATCAAATAAAGAAAATCCTACTGGTAAAAACATAATAATAAGTACTGCTATTACTATTATAATTGAGACTTTATTTTTACTCATAATCATTCACTCCTTAGAAAAAAAGCTTGCATAAAGCAAGTCTTAAAATGATACTTTAGGTGTTTCTTTATCTTTCTCATCTATTTCAAAGAACTCTTCTTCTTTAAAATGAGAAATACTAGCCACTATATTACTTGGAATAGTTTGCACTTTATTATTATAAGTAAGTACTGTATCATTATAAAATTGTCTCATTGTACTTATCTTATCTTCAGTATCTCTTAAATCATTTTGTAGTGACATAAAGTTCTGATTAGCTTTTAAGTCTGGATATGCTTCTGCAAGAGCGAATAGTCTATTTAACATACCAGTTAACTCTCCACTAGCTTTTATCTCTTCTTCTTTAGTTGATGCTGTATTAAAACTATTTCTTGCATTAATAACTGCATCTAAAGTAGAACTTTCATGTTTAGCATAACCTTTAACAGTCTCTACTAAATTAGGAATTAAATCTGCTCTTCTTTTTAATTGAACATCAATTTGACTCCA
>CALVIY010000059.1 GCA_944331955.1 uncultured Bacilli bacterium | reverse complement strand
CCTTGCTTGTAAGGCAAGTGCTCTAACCAACTGAGCTAATCGCCCAAAACCGTTTGACATGATTAAATATACCAGTTTATTCTTAGATTGTCAATAATTTATTTACATTTTTTTATTTTTTTGTACTTTCTAGTTCTTTTTCAATCCAATAATCAAGGTGTAATGCCAAATTTTTGAAGCCATTTGCTGTTTCTTTTATTTTACTACCATGTCGTTTGGTGATTCTATAATCTACATTTTTTATACTCAACTTAAACATATTATCAGTACTTTTTTCCATTATTTTAACTCTTATTAACTCATTTAAGGAAACATATTTACTTAAATCATTTATATAGTGATTGCCAATTTCTGATATATGAATAAGTCCATTATGACTATTATCTAATTTAACAAAAATACCATAATCTTTTATACCAGTAACCATTCCTACAACAATGGATCCTTCTTTATATTCTTTTGCCATAAACTTCCCTCTTTTGGTATTATATCAAAAAATGTCTTTGTTTACAACCTTTACAACTTTTAGAAATATATTTATAATAATATAGAAAAGAAAGAGATGATATATAATATATGGAAAAAACAGAAGAGAAAATTAAAGAAATAATTGAAGAATTAAAACCATTTTTAATTAGTGATGGTGGTTCTTTAGAATATATTAAATTTGAAGATGGTATTGTTTATGTTAAACTTGGTGGGGCATGTCAAGACTGTGCTTTTTTAGATTTTACTTTAAAAGATGGTATTGAACAAATGATTATGAATGAGGTACCAGAAGTTAAAGAAGTTAGAAATGTTAATTAATATCTAACCAGTCTATTTTTAAAATAGGCTTTTTTTTATTTATAAAATCATATATGTACTTTAAATACTTTTCATATTCATTCGTTCTTGTTAAGGCTTTAATTATTTCATTTTCTTTAAGACTTTCATTTATTATTTTCTCATAAATATCAAAATAATAACTTGGAAAAAGAAGTCTTGCTATTAAAAGACAATATTGATAAGTACTATAGTTTAAATTAGTTAGGAATTCATCTAAAAAATCATAAGTGTAATTGTCAGTAATAAATAAGTATTTAAGATATTCGGCACTATCTCTTGCTTTATTATCTATAACTATATTTAAGGGGTTATAAAAGCTTAAAACGTCTTCATTCACTCTTCTTCTAGATACTACTAAAACATCGTTATATTCCCTATTTATATAAGTATTAGTGGCATTAAAATAACTTATAGCATTTTCCCCTAAGCCAATAAAATAATCTAGAGTTTGGTAAAGAGTCTTATATTTTAATTTAATATAGTCTTTTTGATATTCAAAATAGTCTATCTTACTACTCCATAGTTTTCCCCAGGCACTATGATTTAATAGTTTTAAATTTGTAAACTCTTTAGGGCAATAAAGTTCATTATATATATCATTAATATTAAATCTATTAGTTTTTACTGTTCTTAATAGAATATAGTAATGATTATTTATTATGCTAAGTGCCTGTTTATTAGCATTATATATAATCAACATAAAATTGCTATTAACAAGTATTTTGTTAAGTGTAAGTAGTTCATTTACATATTCTAATGGTCTATTAACTAAATATAGGTAGTAGATATAATTATCAATACAAAAATAATAATAATTATCTTTTTTAATTATTTTTTCTGGTGCAAGATGATAGTAATAAAAAAGAGTATTCTTCATATTCAAAACCTCAGTAAAGTATATGAAAAAAAATAAAAAAAAGAACGTACTACATTGTACGTCCTCCTGAAGTCATTTGTGTATCATTAGTTTCACCAGTAAATTCTTTTCTTAGATTCTTTAATTGTTCTAAATATTTACTAGTTTCTTCAGCATACATTTTTGTTTCATCTTCATATCCTTTAGTTTCTAAATTGATTGAAGTAAGGTTTGCTGTTTCAGTTTTTAATTGTTCTTCTTTTTCTCTATTGATTCTTTCTTGTTCACTATTTGCTCTTCTTAACTCTTCCATTCTTGGTTTATATGATTCAATTAATTGTATTTGTTTCTTTGTCTCTTCTGCTTTTCTCTTAGCTTCTTCACGCTCTTCCATAGCTTTTTGACGTTTTTCTTTAGCTTCTACTTGTTCTTGTTGTCTACTTGAAATACTTCTATCTATTTCCTCACCTTTAGTTATCAATTCTTGGTTTTGTCTTTCTAAGTTATCAAGTAAATCTTTTATAGAACTATCGTTATCAAAGCTTATTGAATCATCTTGGTTAGTAGGAGAAGCAGGAACATCAAAGTTAGGTGTTTCTTCTTTTGCAGTTTTTCCTTCTATATCAGTCCACTCACCTGTAGGAAAGTCAAAATCTATACCTTTATTTAATGGAGTTGGAATATTTTCTAGAGGTTTTTCTGCTTTTTTAGGTGACTCTATAGTTATATTTCTAGCTCTATTAAAGATATCATCTGCATCTGCAAATGTTATTTCGTCCTTTTTAACTTCGTCTACATTTTCTTTAACACCAGCTGAAGCTGCCTTGACAATGTCATCAAAAGTATCAGGGTTTTCATTTAGTTTGCTTTCTATAAAATCACTGGCGTTATTTATCTTACCTGTTACTTCATCTTTTTCTTCTTCATTCATGGCACGTTCTACTTCTTGTCTAATAAGATTACTATCTACACTAGAGAAGACATCTTCGTTTTCCATAGTATCTGTTAAAATACTTTGAGTCTCTTTCATAGCTTCTTCAATATTTATTTTCTCGCCTTCTATTTCTATCGAACCATTTTCTGCTAGTTGTTTTAAGTTTTCTTCTGGTAATTTTAAAGCTTTCTTAGCGATTTCCATAAATCTTTGACGTGATTTAGAAAAAGCAGCATACACATCAGTCATAATTTCTAAGTCATCAGCAAGATAAGAAATATTTTTCTTTATTTCTCTTCTTTCTTTTCTACTTAGATCTTCATTTTCTAGTTGTTGTTCTAAATCTTTTTTCTCTTTTTCTTTGGCAGCTCTTTCTTCTTTCATGTATGCTTCTTGTACTTCCATCATAACTGCATAAGAAGTAATCTTTAATTTAATTTTATTAGAATCGCCACTTAAAACATTACCATCAGTTCGTTTAACATCAAATTCATCATTATGTAGTTTCTCACTCATGTCATTCGCCTCCAACTAATATTACTATCTATCTTAGTCTTTTTTTGATAGTTTTCTTAATACGTCTTTTACTCTATTCCATTCTTCTTCGTCATCTATGCCATATAATCTTGGAGTATCTCCACTTCTATCAACTCTAGAAACATAAACTGTTACATTACCGTTTTCATCTTTTTCATTTTTTGTATACACAACATATTCGTTTTTTGTATCTTTAAATTCAAAGGCAATAACAACTTCTACTTCGTCAATAGATCCATCTTCGCCTATAATTGATAAAGTCATTTTCTTCTTTTCATTCATCCTTGTTTTCCTCCCTTTACTATTCTATAGACAATTTTAACATAAAAAAAAAGAAATAAAAAGTCCTTTTTACATATTTTTGTTATTTTTCTTATTTTCTTCTTTTTTGATAAGGAAAATTTTCGCTCCTGGAGAACAATATTCATTAATATAATTATCTAAATTTTTAATGTCATTTAGATGTTTTACTTTCTTATTATTACTATCATAAAATCCTTTAAGTCTTATTTTACCGTAAGAATAATCTCCTAAAACATAATCATAATCTTTAAAATAATCTGTGAATAAGCTTTTTACTTCTTCATAGTCAAAATTTTCTTTTCCTTTTATTATTTTATAATTATCATCTAATAATTCATACATACTATCACCTATTTATATTGTAACATATTATTTTAGTTTGGTGGCAAAAACTTGGGAGGAAGTTGTAAAAGCTCCATTGTAGTAATTAGGGATGCTGCCTTGTATTAGTTGGGTAGTAAGATTTACTTTGGTAGTGATAGGGACACTTTTGGTTGAGTGTGGCATGGTTATTTTTTCTTTAATAGTTACTTCTATTCCTACTTCAACTAGGGCGTTATTAAAGCCGTATTCTTTGACGTTTGTTACAATATTACTTGACACTGTACCAATGAATGAGAATCTAATGGGAATACTTGTTGTTAAATTAACAATTAAGCCATTATGAAATAAGGAACCTATAGGAATATCACATACTACTCCATCATCTAAAAAAGTTAATCTTGTTCCTTTAAGAGAATCTGATAATTCTAAATCTTTGGTGTTTCCTTTTTCTATAGCAGTTAGTCGTTTCATAGCTTTCTCATTTATTTCTTTTAATAATTTATTAGTCGCTTTAGTATCAAAATTAATTAGTTCAATGTTTCCATCATTATCTCTACTTATTTCAAAAAGATCATCTTCTATTAAATCTTCATCTATGAAAGTAACATCATTTAAGATAACATTAGCGATTCTTTCTGTTTCTACAGTTGCATAGTTGATAATAACTTTTTCTAATCCTTTGCCTGCAAGTGATGTAAGATATAAAGCAGTAAAAAAAGATAATATTAAGAGACTAAAGAAGATATATATTTTCTTTTTATTCATGGTTAATTACCTAGTCTTACTAGTATTACATCTTCACCTATTCTCTCAATACTTTGCCATCTAATTTCGGTGTCTTCTCCTTTACCAAAAGAAATAAACTTGCCTTTTGGTTCTACTATTAAACTAATGATAGAGCCATTTCTCTCATCTACTTTAACATCTATAATATTACCTATATTTCTTCCATCTATAACATTAACGATATCTTTACTTTGTAAATCAGAAAGTCTCATAATATCACTGCCTTACTACTTAAAATTATGTAAATTTTTATTATTTATGCTTATCTCAAAGTTTTCTTTAACTGCTTTATGGCTTTTTTTTCTAGTCTTGATACTTGAGCTTGGCTGATTTCCATATCTTTAGCGATTTCCATTTGAGTTTTACCCATAATATAACGTTCATTTAGTATTAATTGTTCTCTATCGCTTAAATAATTTATGGCATCACTTGTAGCAAGTTTTTCTTCCATAACTGAACCTGTCCTTCTTTTGTCTTCTATTTGGTCATATATATAGATTGTATCTCCTCCATCGTTATAAATTGGTTCAAACATGGATACAGGATCTTTAAGGGACTCTAGGGCGAAAACAATATCATAAACGGTTACGTTTAAGGCGAAAGCTAGGTCTTCCATAGAGATTTCTTCTCCCTTTTCCATAAAATATTCTTCTTTATACTTTAATGCCTTATAGGCAAGATCTCTTGTAGACCGACTTACTCTTATACTGTTGTTATCTCTTAAATATCTTTTTATTTCTCCTAATATCATAGGTACTGCATAGGTTGAGAATTTAACTTCATGGGATAAGTCAAAGTTATCTATCGCTTTAACTAGACCAATACAACCTACTTGAAATAA
>CALVIY010000058.1 GCA_944331955.1 uncultured Bacilli bacterium | reverse complement strand
CTTTATAATTATCCTATAATACTATTTTACCACGTTTTTCTAGGAACGTAAATGGCACACTATCAATATTAGTATGATTAAACTAATAAGTTAAATGATTTTTAATTAGTAAATAGTTATCAAACACAACCATATCTATATATCACTTAATTAAAGCAGAACTGATTTCTTTTAATAAAAATCTTTATTGTGTATAAAGTTTCCATTTGTGCATTACTATTTTCATGTTGATATAAGATTAGATTCTTGAACTTATTAATAGATATTGCAAGTTTTTTTATAATTGCAGATTAATCCTTCCTTATATATCTTTCATAAAATTTAGGTATAGATACTTCAAATGGATTTTTTGATGGAAATAAATAATATTCTAACTTTTTCTTTTGTTGCTTTCTTCTATACTCTAACATTTTTTTCTTTTATCTAATTGTTTAGTATAATTAATTTCTTCTAAACACATATTATAATCATTATAAACATTATTAATTCCTATTTTTTTAATTAAATTTATAAGGTCAATACCATGACAATTTCTTATCTTTTTTCCACTTCCACATGGACATAAGTTATGACCACGATATTTTTTTAGTGATATATATTCTAAAAATTGCAATGCAGTACTTCTATTAGCTAAGTTAAAATAACTTTTATAAAAATCTATAATACCTACAGCTCCATGTTCTCTATCTCCAAAAGGGACTTCACCACATTTTTTGTAATACGTATACGAATATAAGTAAGGTAATAAATAGCGTTCTATAAAATCTGAAATTGTAACATTTTTTCTTGTTTTTAAGTCTAAAAACATTTCAGCATCACAAGCTAAACATAATATATCGTTTTTATTCTTATGAAACGTACAGTCGATTTTCTTTGTAATATCTTTTACTATTGGCAACTCGTTTGGGTATAAGAATGGAACAAACATAGATATATATAAATCGTTTTGTAGAACTATACCATTATATTTATGATTTAACTTTAAATCTCCATAAAATACAT
Organism: uncultured Bacilli bacterium; assembly: GCA_944331955.1. Lineage (GTDB taxonomy): Bacteria > Bacillota_I > Bacilli_A > RF39 > UBA660 > Onthousia. The sequence continues at coordinate 4,613 of CALVIY010000058.1, read as the reverse complement.
ACCCGTCTTTTTGCTTAAATCCTACCAAACCATATTTTTGATTCAGCATTGTTAGTTCAGAAGATATGTTATACATTTTCTTTCCATGGCTTAGGATTATTCTGTAAATCTTTTGGTTCACTACTATTTTCGTTAACTTCGATAGATTTAGATCGTGTACTTTCTTTTATAAAATTATCAAAACTCTTGTGCTCATATTCTATTAAAGGCGACATATTTACTAGCTTTTGTACATCTGTCGAAATCCAACTAACCCAATCGAAAAAAGCTTGTTTTTTATTATTATCAGAGTCATTCCATCTTTCTGCCAAATTTTCTTCAACTTTTGGGTTGTTTATTATAAAATTACCATCTATTCTATCAATTAATAAGCCAGTAATGTCGTCATCTGTTCTTTTAAATAAATCTAAATTTGTAGAAAGTTTATCAGAAAAGATTTTCAACAGTTCTATTAAAGAAAAATTAGAATCACTTTCTAAAAATACTTTGGTAGCAAGAATTGTAATTATCATTGAATTTGGTTTATCTTCTTTATACTTATGATTTTCAAATCTAATGTCGCGATGTCTTTTTAATACTTGTACAAGACGCTGTAGTTTAGTAACTACTAATTGCTTAGGAATATCGTCAACTGATGCATAAAAAGTATTGTTTTCAAACAAAATTCTTTTTTGCAAAACAGCAACTTCATTGTATGAATTAGCATTAGCTTCTTCAAACCATTCCTTAAATCCCAAAGGATTTCCATTATCCCAATAATAATTGTCATCTTTTTTTGATCTTGTAGTAGTTGAAATTGCTTTATCATATTGACTGTCATCTTTAGGAATACTAGGCTGTACATCTATATGAAAGGATAAATCATTATCTTCCGCATATTCAATAGTCCAAGTTCTCCTTCCTTCATCTTTTGATAACATTTTTCCATATATTCCGTCATTTCTGATAACATTGCCGATTGTTTCCTTTAGTTCTTTAGCAGATATCTCTTTTTTTGTTAGATCACATTCACATACTAAGTCAACATCATATTCTTTATCTTTACCGTATGGCTTCACAACTGTTCCAATCATAAATGATCCTTGTACATAAACATGGCAATTTATTTTATATTCATCTCTTAATTTGTTTTCTAACATATTTCCAACTGATGTATATCTATCAACTGCTTTTTGAAAATTAGTCGGAGAAATATCCAATTTTTTTAATTCTTCCTCAAGCCAATTACTTATCCTATTATAACTCATTACTTATATTCTCCTTTCAAAATTTTAAAAGTATGATTATTAATATCCATTTCAAAGTCATTATTTTTTCTTTTTAAAGTGTGTCGTGTTCTAATTTCACTTTCAGTTACAAACGCATAATTTAATTCACTATTATCTTTAGCATTATCATACTTTTCTTTTAACTTTAAAAATTCTTTTTTCTTATTTTCATCTAGCTCTAATTCATAAATATCAGCTAGTAAGAATTCTTTACCATAATATTCCGAAGTAAAAATATTTGTTTTATGTGTTCCTAAATATGAATAATGAAGTTCTTCAAAGTGCTCTTTGTTTAAAATCCCAGAATTAATGAGTTCTTCATAAAATTCTCTATGACATGTAATTTCTCTATCTTGTCTGCTCTCAAACCATTGAATGAACTTTCTTAAATCTTTTCCTTTGACTTTACCTCGTAAATCTTTTTCATTTCCTTTTTTCATTTCATCATCTTCTTGAAAAATATTCTTTAATATAGCATTTGAACCATCATACTTTTGATAAACCCCACCAACTGGTTGGAATTTCTTTTTTTTATTCCCTCTAATCAAAAAATATGTTCCATCTACTTGTATTTTAAATAAATAAGAAAAAGATACTCGAATATTTTTATTCCAATTTAATAAAATTGGAATAATCAAAAATAGGTCGGCTTCTTCCGCAAATGCTAGAAATTTTTCTAATAAAAATCCTAAAATTCCACCTCCGACTATCGTCAAAATCTCTCCAACTAATGTCTGACTTCCAGTTGCATCTTTATAATTAAATCCTACAAATAAAAATATAATAGCAATAACTATCATAAAAACAACTTTAAAATATCCTTTTTTCATTAATACCTCCTATTTATAAATTTATATAGTATTAACTCTAGCCATTCCTTAATAATCCACATAATATTATAACATCGTTTTTAGCGTCTTTACAAAGCAATTGCTATATTTGTGTGACTTTTAAGTTAAATGTTAAATTGTTAACGTCTTTTATGATATTTATTGCATAAAACTGTTTCTTCTCCATTATCAATATATTTCCATATTCTCTTATATTGATCTAACTGTGTAGTTTTCTTAACCTGTGCAACAGGATGGTATAAAGGAATAATTACAAAATCATTAATTTTAATTTCTGGATACTTAATAATAGTGCTACTTAATGTTTTGTCTATATCAAATTGAAAGATTTTAGATAAAGATAATAAAGGATAATATCCTAGTGTTAAAATAACTCTTGGTTTAACAATTTCAATTTGCTTTAGTAAAAATTCTTGACAATTTATAGTCGATTTCTTTAAATTAATGTTATCTCCTCTATAATTGTCACCATATCTTGCACACATAATTGCATTAGTAATAAATATCTTATCTAAATTATATTTACCATTAGAAGATTCTTTTATATAGTACTCTAACATTTTTTTAGTGGTACTTCTTTCTTGTTCAATTAAACTTTTCCAATTATCTTTTGTAGGGCTTTCCATATATGATATATTTAACTTTTTCATATCATTATAAGGTCCCCAATCTTGTCCTATAATCATTATTTTAGAATCTAATCTGTTAAACCAGTCAGTCCAAATAGATGGAATATTTTTACAAAACTTGTTATTTTGATAAATATTTATAAGTGAACAGTTTCTACCATTTTTCTTTTCTAAAGACATACACTTTTTACAATCTGCCATTGAATTAATTAATTCATCAAATAATTGCTCTTTCATTTTATATTAATTCCTTTTCTAATAAAGATTTAGTTTTACAGTTGTCACATAAAGGACATTTTGTACAATTATGTTTATTACAGTACTTATTTCCAATTTCCCACAAATATTTATCAACATTGCTGGGGTTGATTTTTAATTTATTGCTGACATTTATATATGCAGTTGATAATTCTACTATTTGTTTTGTTGTTAATGCTTTATCTTTGATAATACCATTTAAGTAACTAATTTCTATATCATGCCTATCTAATGGTATAGCTTGTATGCCATCATTTAAAACACAGATATTAGATTCATAAATTAGCCTTAATAATAATCCTCCTGTCTTTTGTCCATAACTTTTAGAAGTATTTATAAAATTATTTAAATCATTAAAGGAATTAAATGTTTTAATTTTATTTAATAAATTTTCATATTGATTTAAAAATACTGACAATTTTAACCACTTATTAACTGCGACATTAGGATACCTAGGATGAATATGATCTTTAATAATATTAAATAACGTTTCTTTATCATCATTAAAGTTCTTTACAACATACTGTGGATTAAATATATAGGGAAAGTTATGATAAGTATTGATTAGATTATTATGATATATTTTTGATCTCATACCATAATCTAATAAGCACGAATAAAATATATATAATAACCATTCATTAGATTTATATTTTATTTCTTTAGGAAATTCTACATTAGCAATTGTATCTGTATTTTCCTTTGAAAAATGTTCATTTAATATTTTTATAGTTTTGAATAAATTTTCTTCATTTATATACATGATTTTACCTCAATGATTCATTATTTCATCATTTCCCAACTTTTAAAATATACACAGTCTAAGTTATCATTAAATTTAATTTCATATATTCCATCAAATTCCTGATTATTTTGTTTCAGAGTCCATTCTGCTATTACTGTGTTTTTATCGATTGCTAATAATTTAATATCAATACTTTCTATATCTTCATCTTTTACGTGTTGCCATTCTTGGTTAATTTCTTGGATTGTTGTATATGGTTTCATAAACGGTGTTTCTTGATAAAATGTTGTTTTAGTAAATAATGATACTGCACCTTCTATATCTTTGTTAATCCAATAATCTTTTAACTTATTTAACCACTTTTCTGCATATTCTCTATTCATGATTATTTTCCTTTCATTACTTTAACTTTATATAATATTTTAGATTTTAAATATTCATCTTCATCTCTAGTCATTGAAGTTTCCTCTGCCTCAACTGAACCAATGATTCCAAAGTACCTATTAACATCTTCTAAATCAAAAAATCTTTTTGTATAATCTCCTTCAAAGTAAAAGTTTTTCTCTAGTTCTTCACCAACACCTGCTCCGAAATTAAAATCATTAACAGAAGCAACTCGTGCTAATAATATTCCATCCGTTTTTAATATTCTTTTTATTTCATTCATGATATGTATAGTATCTTGACTATTAAAATACTGTAAAGATAAATCTGCTATAATTAAAGAATATGTATAATTATCAATTGGAAACTTCTCTAACATATTTAAATACATTGTTTTACTATTAGGAATATTATCTTCAACGCTCTTTAAAGCTTCTTTAGAAAAGTCACAAGATAAAACACTATATCCTCTTTCTAT
>CALVIY010000057.1 GCA_944331955.1 uncultured Bacilli bacterium | reverse complement strand
GTAACTTAAGTGTACTATCTAGAAAATATGTTTGTCAATACATTTTTTCGATTTTTTAGTATAAATTTCCTATTATACAAAAAAACAACTATAACTTAAGGGCGTTAAAGTAACTAACACTGTACCACCTTAATTATAGTTGTTAACTATTTCTCATTAATCTTAACGCGAATAACGCCTATAATTTTATTATAGGAACTCCTAAGACGAATTCATAAACTATTCTTATCTATTTCCACCAACCATAGACTCTCTTTAAAGAAATCATTTACTACTACTTCTTAATCACTGTTTTTCAATGATTACTATATCATATTTAAAAGTTAATTGTAAAGAGTATTTTCATTTTAATAAATCTGCAAGAAAAAGTTCATCTTTTTCATGTCTTTTTATATGTTTATATTTAATGATATTGTCAACAAGATTGTTTATTCTTCTTCCACCATAATAATTTTTTAAAAAATCATTAGACTGATCATATCTTACTCCATTATATACAATATTTCTTTTAGCAAATTCCTTAGGGCTTTCTTTACTTTTATTAAATTCATTTATTAAATTTTCATTAATAATAAGTAGATATTCCATTTCTGGTTTAGTACAAATCTTAAATATATTATCTTTCAAAACTATTCTTTTTAAATCTTTAGGAATTACTAAATCATCTTTTTGTGTATCTCCAATTCTATAGATAACAACATAGTCGTTATAATGTTTTAGTTCTGTTTTAATTACAGGATTTTTAAGTTGTCTTACATTATAAGGTCTTCTTCCTATTAAATCATCCCTAGTAATCTTTAATTTATCATTATCTAGCAATAAATTTATTAAGGTTTCTTCATTACTACCTTCACACATAACTAAGTATTTCATTTACATTAATTCCTTTTTAAAGTTCATAAGTGATTCATAATTAACATTTGTATTAAAGGCATTAGCATAAAATTTATTACTTTTTGATAATTCAGGTCTAAATTTATATTTTTCATGCATATTTTCTAAGATAACTGATTTATCATATTTACTAATATATATATTATCATTTCTATTAAATAAATCTAATAATTCACAATAATGAGTAGTAAATATTAAAGTAGCATTTCTTTTATTTACTGATTTATCTTTATATAAATTAACTAGATTTTCTACGAGAGTTTTATGAAAATGATTTTCTATCTCATCTATTATAAGATCACACCCACTTTTAAGTGAAAATACAACAAAGGTAAATAAACAAAAGCCTTTAGTAGTTCCACTAGATAAAATATCATATAATTCTTTAATTGAAACTTCTCTAATCTCTTTATTAGTATAAACAATTTTAAATTTAGTCTCATCAATCATTTCAATAGTTTCAAGATGTTCATCAAACATTTTTAAAATAGATGATATAATGTTTAAATCATTATTAAGAGTTTTATAAAGACTAAATGCACCAACATAATTACGATATATAAAATCTTCACTTGGACAATATATTCCCCTAATAGTAATATTTTTTAATAATGTATAAATAATTGATGTATCTTCAGGCAAATCTATATTATTAATTACTTCTTGATATTTTTCATAGTCAAATAATTTATTTATATTATCATAAGTCTTTTTATATTCTCTTTTATATAATTTCTGATTTTTAAATAAAACAGTAGTATCATCAAGATCATTCTTATATAAATCTGTAACATATCTATATAAAAAATTATTATAATAAAAAGAAACATCAATATTTACAGTTTTATTAATATACTTAAAAATGTCAATAGAGTTTTTTATTCTAAAATTAGAAAAAATATCATAAATAACAGATAATAACTCTACAGTCATTGTTTTACCTGAAGCATTTTTTCCAATTATTCCAACCGTTGTAAAAGTATATAAATTTTCACTAATTTCATGAAGTTCAAATTCTTTATCATCTAAAGTTTTATTAGCTTTAGGTACAAAACTAATAGTAAAGTTATCTTCACACAACTTAAAATTATTAGCAACTACTTTAAGTAATTTCATATCATTTCCCTCCTCTATAATTAATTATAGCACATTAAGTTACAAAAAATACATTTTTTTTGTTTTTTTATTAATATAGTTGCCTATAATACTCTATTTTATTCATAAAATCAAGTATTTTTTAATTTTATTTCACTAAAACCATAATCATAATCATTATGAGAACAAAAAACAAGTTGTCCTTCTTCATTCTTAAAATATTCAATTAATAAAGATATAATATTACTATCTAAATATCTATCTAAATCATCAATTAATAAAGTTCTATTACTATCTATAGCCATTAATATGAAAGGTAAAAGTGCAAATATTACTCTAATACTTAAAGATTCATCTCCATAATCTATAATATATGTCTTATTAAAAGAAGAATGTTTAAACTTAGTCTTGTAAGCTTTATTACCATTTATTAAAAGAGTACTTACTTTATAATCTATAATATTTATAGAAGACTTTTTAAAGAAATCTAATATATATTTTTTTAACTCATGATTACTATCTCTTTCATAAATTCTAAAAGCAAGATCAAAAAGAGAAGTAACACTTAAAACAACACCTAAATTAATAGAAAGAAAGTTATAAGCATCACTTAAATAAATATAATTACTATCTTCAAAATAACTAATAAATAATCTATCACTAGAAACATTATTAGATAATTTTATAAGTCTTTTATCTTTCTTATTAAAAGAATATTTATTACTATTATCTCTTACAAAGACTTTAAGTTCATCACAGTATAAATATTCTTTAACAATCTCTTTTCTATTACAACTAAATCCATAAGTATATTTATTATTATCAAAAGTAAAAGTAATTTCAAAGTTACATAACTCTTTATTATAAGCATATGAATTAAGAGGAATATTATCAAAATTATCATCATTCCTAACCATTCTACTAACTATATCAAGAATCTTTAAAAAGCTAGTTTTACCACTATTATTAGGACCATTTATAATGGTAACATTATCAAATTTAAAGGTTGTTTCTTTATCAAAAGAAAATATATTTTTTATCTTAACTTCTAAAATCATTTACACATCTCCTAAATTAAAAGTAGTGCTAAACACTACTTATACAGTCATTAATTCTTTTTCTTTATCTTTATAGATATTATCTATATCTTTATTATAGTCATTAACAAGGTCTTGAACATCCTTCATCATACCTTTTTCTTCATCTTCAGGAAGTTCCATCTTCTCTATTTTTTCATTAGCTTCATGTCTAATATTTCTAATAGATACTTTAGCATCTTCTGACATAGCCTTAACTTGTTTAACAAGTTCACGTCTTCTTTCTTCTGTTAAAGCTGGAATAACTATTCTAACAGTCTCACCATCATTAGATGGATTAAGACCTAAATTAGCTGCTATTATAGCCTTTTCTATAGCATTTAAACAACTTCTATCAAAAGGTTTAATTAATAACTGAGTTGCTTCAGGAACTGAAATCGTTGCAAGACTCTTTAAAGGAGTCATAGAACCATAATAATCAACCATAACACCATCTAAAATAGAAGGATTAGCACGACCTGCTCTAACAGTTGTAAAACGTTTCTCTAAATTATCTAAAGTACCTTTCATTTTATTTTCAATTGTCTTAATAAAATCATTATCCATATAATTATCTCTCCTTAACTAGATTCTACTATAAACAAAGAAAAATATCAATAATTTGGCACTAATTTACATAAATTACAATAGAAAAGTGACCTTCATTTAAGAAAGTCACATAGTATCTAACTTATAACGTAAGGGTTTGAAGCAGTTCCATCTCCAGAAGTAAATCCGTCATCAGTGGTCACATTGATAACTGGACGTACGGCGTAGATACCACTATCCACAAAGTCGTAATTCGGAAACTCACGCTCAAACCAGACAGTAGCACCATAATAACCGAAATCGGCCGGCGACATACTCCAATAATCTAACATTGTACCATTAGCTACTATATTTAAATAACTGTTACTTACTACACCAGGATTTTCTCCTGCTAATACTAACTCATCTGCTGTTATTAATCCTGCTTTTAGTCTATAAGAACCTCCATAACTTTCTGTAGTTGTTGGACATTTCAATGTTGGACTATTAGATTTAGCATAGTTTGTCATACTTTGGCCTAACCTATCATAACTTGCAAATACTTTATACTCTCCCATATCAGGGAAACCATAATCAGTCTCTTCTTTTAAACCACTACTATCACTACAGAAACGACCTCCATTTACCATCTTATCATAAATAGTATTTCCTAATGCATTCTTATACCAAGTGTCTACTTCTTTCTTTATAAATGAATCAGTTCCATTATCATATGTATATCCTGTATATTTTGGATCATTATACTCTAAATTATATGATGTATATCCTACTGAGTTTGATGTTGCTATATCTCCTTCAAACTCTGGATGTGTTACACTTGTTCCATTATATATTAATCTTAAACTTCCATCGCCATTTACTCTTACTATCTTCCAGTACATTTTATCTCCAGCATTTGCAAGTTTTACTTGAGTACAACTTTCTGGTTCAGATGCAGATGCTTGACAACTTTCTATACTTTGATAATATAGGTTATCATTGTCTTGATATACATAATAATCACTTTGATATTCTCCAAACTGAACATTATTATTTTCTACTGCCCCTCTAAAGTAATAACTTGTTCCATCTTCATCTTCCATACTGAATAAACCATTTGTTACTTGACTAGGTTCACTTCCATATTGAGGACCATCATCTGTAACTGATGCAATATAACTTCCATTACTTGCATAATTAAACATATTAGTTGTTTCTTCTTTCACTTCGTTATCTTCAAGTATTTCTTCTGTAGTTAATGGAACGTATTTATCTCCTGCTTTTCCATATACATTTACTTGTACTGTAAAGGTTAATCCTCCTCCATCTCCTTGGGGATTATATTCTTCTGTTACATACATTCTAAGTCTATAATCATTAGATTCACTACTATTCATACTAGAACTATATAAACTCATCTCTCCTGCAGGTCTTCCTGTATAAGTATTTTCACTTGTTTCTTCATTATATACTTCAGGTGTCATTAACTGTTCTTCACTTTCTCCATTTAATTTAGTTAAATAAAGCTTAATATTAGAGCCATCTATTGTCCCTTCTCCTACTTCTTTAGCACTTATCTCATAGTTAATATTAACTTCTCCTGTTATCTCACTACTAACATTAAAATCAAAGTACTCTCCTTCTTTTAATCTTGTTGTACCTGTCTTGTCTGTTGTTGGTAGTGCATTACTTAAACTTATAGTATTATCTGTCTCAGTATAAGTCATTGTAATAGAACCTGTTGTAATTTTATTAGGAACATTTCCTGCTTGACTAAAGTTAAACGCAGCCCAACTTACTCCTATTATCGCTATTAACATAACAATTAAAATAATAATTATTATAATATTCTCTTTCTTCTTTGTTTTCATTTCTTCACTACTCCTTCTTATTTTTCTAGTCTACCCAAGTTTCTATCTTCTATGCTCTTTTAAATTATCATATCTTGTCAAAAATATCAATATTTTTTGACAAGACATTTAATGACAACAAAAAGAATAGTATAAACTAATTACACTATTCTTTTAAATTTAGATGACAAAAGAAAGTAATTTTATTACTTTTATTTACTAAACTGCCCCCCCGGTAACATATTGTAAACACAATTTTCTCATGATTTTACCCTCTTTCTAGCATCTTGTTAACCCAATATTATCACAATTTAATAATCTATTCAATTACCTTCTTATTTACTTTACATTAATTTTATATTAAATTACTTCTTTTATAAGTACTAACTTTAGAATCTAAATATATATCTATACTTCCTTTATTAACCACTTTTATAAATCCTAGTCCATTAATACATAAATCTTCATTATAACCCATCTCATAAGTTCTCTTCTGTAAATCTTTTAAGTTATCATGTTTACTAGATATTCTTCTAATCTTTAAATCATTAGACATATAGAAAGTAAAACTATTTCTTTCTCCTTCTACATAATC
>CALVIY010000056.1 GCA_944331955.1 uncultured Bacilli bacterium | reverse complement strand
TTCATAGCTCAGTCGGTAGAGCAAAGGACTGAAAATCCTTGTGTCGCTGGTTCGATTCCCGCTGGAGCCACCAGTTAAAGAAGTTTAAAGCAACGTATCAAAAGATGCGTTGTTTTTTTGCATAAAAAAATGATGTAATTATAGAAATCTATGATAATATAATTATATAAAGAAGTATGTGATAATTATGAGAAAAGATTTAAAATATAAAGAAATAATAAAAAGATTGACTCTTGAAAACTTTGATATCTTAAAAGAAGAATATAAGCTTAATCATACATCTATGTTAGGTTTATTAGATTATGGATTACATGATAAAGATACATTAGAAGATAAAAGAAAAATACTAAACAAGCTTAAATATAAATATCAATTTTCTCTAGTTTTAAAAGATTCAAAATACGGAGTAATAAGTGATACCCATATAGGTAATGAAAAAGATAATCCATACTATATTAAAAAATGTTCTAATCTCTTAGTTCAAAGTGATATAAATAAAGTTTTTCATACAGGAGATATTTTAGATAGTTATGATGAAAGAATTGACCTTACTAAAGTTGAGTTAATAAAATTACATTATAATCAAATTACAAGATTTCATGATATCTGGCCAACTAATATAATAACTTATGCAATTTTAGGTAATCATGATACTAAGTTTGAAAGGCTAGGTATAGATTTATACAAAGAACTATCATCCGCAAGCTTTATTATCTTAGGAAGAGGAGGGTCATACATAAATTGTTCCAACTATAAACTATTCCTAGAACATAATGTCCCATCAAAAGTTTTAGTACCACCTCATTATAATTATGATGTAATATTAAAAGGTCACTCTCATTTCTTTAAATTTAAAGAAAATAGAAATATCTTTAGAGTAGCAAGTTGTAGTAATTTACAACCTAATAGTTATTCACTTGGATTTTATGCCCCAGGTTTTGCCACAGTCTCTACAACTGATGGCCTTGTAATAGATGGCTATAATTTTATTAAAGATGAAACAGTTCACACTTTAACATTAAAAATAAAAGACTAGATTATTCTAGTCATTTTTACAGGTAGCACCTAAACTTTCATATAAATCTCTAACATCATCAATAAGAATTTTTCCATCTTTGATAATCTGCCCATTACTAGCATCAACTTCAAGTAATTTATCAGTGTCCACTTTCTCATAATTAATATCAGTAGTAGATGTTAGTTTATTATCATTAATATTAACATTATACTCATAGTATTCTACCTCTTTATAAGGGGCATATAAAGACTCAATTTGTTCTTTATAACTATTAAGTATATCAGTATTAGTAGTTTCAATAGTTTCGATCATTTTAATTCTAGACACATATTCATCTTTATACTTAACATTATATTTTAAACTCGTCTTAATGCCATTTTGATCCATTGTCCTAGTACAAGTCATAGATAACATATCTTTATCATTTCCACAACCCGTAACTAATAATATCATAACTACCCCTAAAACACCTCTTGAAAATATTTTACTTTTCCTCATCATTATCCTCCTACTATTAATTTATCACTTTTCTTAAACATTTACTACAACTTTCGACAAAATTATGAAATATCTTTTGTTAATATTAAGACGGTGATAATAATGACAAAGAGTTTTTTTATAACAATGTTAGTGGCTATATTAATTGGAGCGGTACTAGGGAACTTCTTATTTGAACAATATAAATTAGAATCAGAAAGCGTTATTAAAGAAGTAAATAGTACTTATTTTTTAGTAGAAGGAACATACAGTACAGAAACTCAAGCGACTAAAGCTGTAACTAGTAATACTAATATTGACCCATATATAATAGTAAAAGAAGATGCTAATTACATTGTCTATCTTGCTATTACTGCCTCTAATGATAATTTAGAAAAATTAAAAAAGATGTACGAAGAAAAAGATGTTAACGCTTCCATAAAAAAAATGAGTATAGAAAACGAAGAATTCTTAGCCACCCTAGAACAAATGGATATTTTACTTAATAATGCTAAAACTAATGATGAGATAACCTCCATTACAGAAGTAGTACTAGCTAACTATCAAGAATTTGTTTTAGAGTAAAATTTAAAATTCAGTATAAAATATAAAAGAGGGGGTACATTATGAAAATAAAAGAAATACCAATTAATGAAAGACCTAGGGAAAAATTAATAAAAAAAGGAGCAGATTCCTTATCTAGTAGTGAACTCTTAGCCATTATTCTTGGAGAAGGAGTAAAAAATGTTAATGCTAATGAACTTGCTTTTGAACTTTTAAAAGAAGTTAGAAGTATGAAAAATTTTACTAATTTAACTTATCAAGAGCTTACTAAAATCAAAGGAATAGGACCAGTTAAAGCGACAAAAATACTAGCAACAGTAGAACTAGGTAAAAGAATATTTTTAGAAGAAGAAAAAGACAATATAAAACTATCAAAAGCTAGGGATATTTATAAATATGCTAAATCTTTTTTCTATGGCCTAAAACAAGAATGTTTTTATTGTATTTATCTAGATAGTAAGAAAAAACTTCTTAGTAGTAAACTATTATTTAAAGGTACTATGACTAAAAGTACAGTTCATCCAAGAGAAATATTTAAAGAAGCTTATAAAGTAAATGCTAGTTATATAATCTGTCTTCATAATCATCCATCAGGAAGTGTAAACCCTAGTCCTAAAGATATAGAATTTACTAATTATTTAATAGAATTAGGAAGAATTCATGGTGTTTTAATATATGACCATTTAATAATTAGTGAACATAAATATTTTAGTTTTTTAGAAAATAATTTACTAGATTAATTGCAAAAAAGACAAGTTATTAGTATACTAAACTTTGAAAGGAATAGATACTATGTATAGAAAAAGTAAGAAAAAGAAAAAAATCATAATAATAATCATCGCCATAATCGTTGCATTTTTTGTTTTATTTTACTCATTATCATCTAATAGAAAGTTAACAACAGTAGAATCATTCTTTAAAGATGTTAGTGCAACTATCATGAAAGGAGTAATGTTACCATTTACTTCTCTTAATGATAATAAAGATACTGACTTAACAGAAAGTTATATAATTCAAAAAAACTTAAATGTTCATCTAGAAGAAGAAATAGAACAATTAAGAGATGCTTTAGATTTAAATCAAACATTAACAGGTTATGAGGTAGTTAACGCCACTGTCATATCAAGAAATAGAAGTTATTGGTATCAAACTCTAACTATAGATAAAGGTAGTAAAGATGGCCTAAAGAAGAATATGGTCGCAATTACTAAAGATGGACTTATTGGTAAACTACAAAATGTTACTAATTATTCTAGTGAAATAAAACTAATAACTGCCAATGATGTAAATAATAAAGTATCTGTTTCTATCGCTACTACAACAGGTGAAACTACAGCCATACTTAGTGGTTATGATAAAGAAAATGATTTAATTCAAATTAGTGGAGTAGATAGTAGAGTAGATATTAAAGAAGGAGACGTAGTAACAACTAGTGGCTTAGGAGGAATGTTTCCAAGAGGAATATATATAGGTGAAGTAGAAAAGGTTACTAACGATAAATATGGTTTAAGTAAGACTTTAGGAGTAAAGACTAATCAAAACTTTAATAACATTCACTATGTTACAGTTCTTAAGGAGGAAAAACAGTGATATTTCAATTAGTAATAGTTATCATCTCTTTCTTATTAGATGGTATTTTAAGTAATTATTTATCATACATGATGAATGATTTATCACTATTTACCCCATATTTCACCTTAATTAGTATAATTATTATATATCCTTTCTTTATGAAAAAAGAAAAAAACTATTATATTTTAATAGGTATAACAGGTTTTCTTTATGATTTATTCTATACAAACCTTTTATTTACACATACAATTTTCTTTTTACTAATAGGACTTATAGTAAGTTTTATTTATAAAAAAATGGAACTTAATCTTTTAACTAATTTTTTTCTATCTATCTTAGTATTAGTAATATATCATAGCATCTTCGCTCTTTCCTTATTTATCTTCAATGTTGTCCCAGTAAGTTTAGAAAGTACAGTTTATTTAATTACCCACAGCCTAATATTAAATATTATTTATGCTGAAATATTATATTTAATTTGTAAGTATTTGCCACATAAAAGACATTTAAACTAATGTCTTTTTATTCTTATTAAAACATATAATTTAGTGGTGATATAAATGGTAGAATCTAAATTTTATAATAAAAAACAACCTAAAGAAAATAACTTTAAGAAATATATAAATAGATTTATAACCAAAGTACTTTTAACAGTAATAGTTACTTTACTTCTTTTAATAGGCTTTAAAATGAATTTAGACTTTAAAACAAACTTTAATAAATATGTATATAACACCTCTCTACCATTTACAGATGTAAAAACACTTTATGATAAATATTTTTTAGGTACTGAAGAAAATAACACTAAAGAAGTATTTAATGAAAAACTAGTATACAAAGATGAAAGCATGTATGAAGATGGAGTGAAGCTAACAGTAGAATCTAACTATTTAGTTAAAGCCTTAAACAGTGGTATAGTTGTATTTATAGGTGATAAAGATAAATATGGTAAGACCGTAATAGTCCAACAAATGAATGGAGTAGATGTATTTTATGGTAATGTTAAAGCCAGTGTAAATATGTATGATTATGTAGAAGAAGGTTCTCTAATAGGAGAAGTAATTGATACTAATCTTTATTTAGCATTCCAAAAAGAAGGTAATTTTATTGACTATAAAGAATATCTTAAATAAGATTTATATTCATCCAAGTTGTTATTTTATAATTATTTTATCTTTATTATCAGGTTATTTTAATATAATTATAATAATAAGTATACTTTTATTAATTCATGAATGTGGACACTTCTTTACCGCTTATTTTTTTAACTGGGAAGTAGATAAAATAGTATTCTATCCCTATGGAGGTATTTCTAAATTTAATCATGAAATAAACTGCCCTTTAAAAGAAGAATTAATAGTTTTACTAATGGGACCAGTAATGCAATTAGTAAGTTATTTTATTTTAATGAATATAGAATACTTCTATAATTATCAAGATTTATTAACAACAATTAACTATAGTATTCTTTTATTTAATTTAATACCAATATATCCCTTAGATGGAGGTAGAATAGTCCAACTTCTTATCTGTTATTTAACATCATACTCATTAAGTTTTAAAATAATTTATCTAATATCTTTTATATTTCTATTTTTAATAACTTTATCATTTATTTATAATCCGACTATAAATGTATTATTAATTATATTTCTCTTAGTAATAAAACTATTAAAAGAAACAAAATATATAAAATATTATTTAGAGAAGTTTACTTTAGAGAGATATTTACATAATTATAAATTTAAAAAAAGTAAAATAGTAAAAAGATCAAAAGATTTTAAAAGAGATTATTATCACTTAATTAAAATAAATGATAGATACTTTTTAGAAGAAGAGTATTTAAAAAGAAAATATAAAGATAAATTATAGTGACATATTACTATTATAGATGTTATAATAAAAAAGACAAAACTAGTAAAGGAGTTTGATAATGGAACAGTTTATAATTAATGCTATGGAACAATTTGGATATATTGGAGTTTTTCTATTAATTGCTATAGAAAATATTTTCCCACCAATACCATCAGAAGTAATATTAGTATTTGGTGGTTTCATGACTACTTATACAAGTTTAAGTATCCCTATAATGGTACTAGCAGCGACACTTGGTTCCCTACTAGGTGCGATAGTACTTTATTATATTGGTAAAATATTTAATAAAGAAAGATTAAAAAGAATAGTAAATGGTAAAGTAGGTAAAGTATTAAGACTTAAAGCAAGTGATATTGAAAAAGCCGATAAATGGTTTGATACTAAAGGAAATAAAACAGTTTTCTTCTGTAGATTTATCCCTATTGTTAGAAGTTTAATATCTATTCCTGCAGGTATGAGTGAGATGCCTATGAAAAAGTTTTTACTATATACTATATCAGGTTCTCTAATCTGGAATACAGTTTTAATAATAGTAGGTAGTATAGTAGGAGATAAATGGGAAACAATAGTTGGTTACTTAGATAACTTCTCTAATATAATATTGATAATATTAATAATAATATTTGTAGTAGCAATGTACTACTGGTTTGTAATAAGAAAAAAGAAGCAAAGTAAAAAGGCCTAGGACAATATTCTAGGTCTTTAATAGTTATTTCATCTTTTTAAATAATCTTTTCGTATTTTCTGTAGTAATTTCTTCTATCTCTAAGTAACTCATATCTTTTATTAAAGCCAACTTTTCTATAATATATTTAATATTACTAGATTGATTAACTAAATTTCTAACAGGTTCTGGACTAATATAAGGACTATCAGTTTCTACCAAAAATAAA
>CALVIY010000055.1 GCA_944331955.1 uncultured Bacilli bacterium | reverse complement strand
CTCTAGAGGTATATTATATAATAAATGTAACATTTTAAAAAAATCTCTATGTAACATTTTAAAAAAGCTTTAACAAAATAGAAAAAAGATATTGCCAAATATCTTTTTTCATGCTATCATAAATATGTCAGTTTTGGCGAGATAGCTCAGTTGGCTAGAGCGCTCGGTTCATACCCGAAAGGTCGAGGGTTCGAATCCCCCTCTCGCTACCATTAATGATTTTTCAAGCAACCTAAATGGTTGTTTTTCTTATGTTTGAAAGTTATTAATTAATAGAAAAAAACCTAGATGATAAACAACCTATAGGTTTTATTGATTATTATTAATAATTCTAGTTATACTTCTACTGTTTCTTTCTTATTATCTTTATATTTCCTTGAAATTTTTTCTAAAGCTTCTGTATTAATTATATTGTATACTTCATTGTATACTGATAATAATTCTTCTTCAGGAAGTTTAGCAATTTTTCTATCAAACTGAGCTTGTTCTATCTTTATAGGCATTTCTATTCTAATATATGACTTTTTTGCTAAGCCTATTTCCCGCCAATCCTTAATTAACTTTCTTTTATACCTATCATATTGCGTAGTTAGTTTTAAAACATGAAAGTTCCTATTATCTTCTTCAACGATTAGTCCACGGCCATCATCTAGAATAAGACATGGTCTTCGTTGTAATCTAACATTAATATCATTATTTTTATCAATTTCCAACATTGGAATTGTCACTAACCAAATATCACCAATTTCTGCGCGCATACTACAATACCCCCCTGCGTTTTAAATCTTTTTCTGATAGTCCTAGACTCTTTAATATTGAATTATCATATTTTTTATTTATACATTTTTTTTTATTATAATTTTGGACTTTTACATTTTTCAAGCTCTGTCTGTATTCTTTTAGAGTAAGTCCCAACATAGATGCACAATCTTTTTCTTCTTCAACAAATTGTTTTCTATCCAACATAAAAACTCACTCCTTTCTTTACAATAACATTCTTTTATTGGGGAAATATATTAACAAAACATTCCATTTTTGTCAATAAAATAACATTGTTGCATTTCCCTTCTCTTCTATAATTATTCTACAACAAATTGTTTTATAAATTCAATATTATTTTATTTATTTTTCTATTCCCCTATAATCACATATTAAATTATTACTATATTTTCTATATTTAATAAATTCTTCTTTAGTTTTAATAGTATAAATAAACAACTCTTTTAAAGATACTTCTTTAACATTAAATATTAACTCTTTAGGACTAGATATAAAACTAATATATTTTTGTTTAATAAAGTATTTATACATAAAAGCATCATATAAACTCTTTTTAAAGCCTTTATAACTATTACTTAATAAAATACCTATCTTATACCTTTTTAAGCTCGTATAAGCTGTTTTTCTAAGTATTAGAGGATTAAACGATTGTATTAATACTTCTCCATTATAATCAAGTAATAATCTATCTAATTCTTTTAAAGTATTATTAGATAACATATCTTTAATTTCTATTAATAAAAGACATTTACCATCTATAAGTTTAAGAACCATCTCTAAAGTAGGTATTGTATCATTAGTATTTAATAATTTAACTTTAGATAACTCATCATAAGAGATATCTTTAACTAATCTATCTATACCAGTTAATCTCTTTATATTAGAATCATGAAATACAACTATTTTCTTATCTTTAGTAACTCTAATATCAAGTTCTATATTATATCCATTCCTTAAAGCATTCTTAAAAGCAGGAATACTATTCTCTACTATTTTCTTATTATCAAATAAACCTCTATGGGCATATATATTCATAACATCACTCTTCTTCTATTTTAATACCTAATAACAAACTTAAATCCAAGGCTTGAAAGCTATTAACTATTACACCCTTCAAGTCATTTAAAGATACTTTAATATTTTTAATATTACAAGTATTTAATTTTATCTTATCTAAAGAAGTATGTATAAATAAAGCATCTGTTAAATCACAGTTTTCAAATTCTATTTTCTTAAATTTAACTTCTTCAAAACTAGAATTTTTTAAAGAACAATTAACAAACTTAAAGTTTTTAAACCTCGTACTAGAAAAATTAGCATAATCCAAATTACAATCACTAAAGGTAGTATCTATAAGTATACTATTACTGTAATCTATTCCTAATAAATTACAATTATTAAAAGTTAATTCTTTAATCCCATTATTACTAAAGTTAGCATTACGAAAATCGCAAGACTTAAATTTACAATTCATAAAATCTATTTTTTCTAAATCACAATTACTAAAGTCTATATTAGTAAAAGTACAATTTCTAAAACTTAAATAATATGAAGTATTAGGAAACTTATCATCAAGATAATTTTTACCATAAAAAGTCTCATCATCTAAAAGTTCTTTAAACATAACTACTACCCTTCCATAACTTTAACTTTTCTTTTACCATTATCTATACTTCTATCAATATTATCTTTAGTTTTATCTATCTCTTTTAAATTATCTTTAAGAATATCTTTAATATCTCTAATAACTTTAAACATTCTCTTAAAATCATTTTCTCTTAAATATTCTTTATATTTATTCTTTAATTCATATTCCATCTTTTCTATATCATCTAAATTATTAACTAAGTTTTTCTCTATCTGATTAGCATTATCTTTATATTCTTCTAAGTATTTAATATAATCATTGCATAAATCTAAGTAATTATTTTTATTAGAACTTGCTAACTCACTTAATACTTTATAAGAAAGATAACTAGCAAGAAGAAGTCCAATAACATTTTTATTATTTTTAAAAGCAAGATAACTTCCTAATAATAGTAAAGCTTTACTACCAAAACCTAATCTTTTAGATTCTTCTTTTTCCAACATAGTAAAAGTACTATCTAAATTAATACTAGCAGTAGAACTTAAATCATCAAGTATTTTACTACTATCTTTTAATTCTTTAGAAGTTTTATCAAAATCTTTAAGTATATCTTCATTATCACTTAAATCTTTTTTTATATTATTAAACTCTATATCTTTATATCTTATCTCTTCATCTAAAACATCTTCTCTTAACTTCGCTTCTTTATATTCTTTATATAATAAAAATAAAGGTTTTAAATCGTCAGCAGTCTTTAATAAAGAGACAATATGTAAATAAAGATCTTTATTTTCTTTCTTTAACTCTTCTAAGATATGTTTTAATTTATCTAACTCTTTAGGATTAGTAACAAAAGACACTTCACTAATCATCTTATCATAGTTAAGACTATTCTCATCGTTTTTATCTCTAATCTTATTTAAGTATATATCTATATCCATACACATCCCTCTTCTATATATTATACTATAAGAGTCTTAATTAAGATATAAACTTTTGTAAATATTTTCTCTCCTACTGGTCTTGAAATAATAAATTTAGGTTTATCTTTTTCTATTTCTCTAACAACAGTCCTAACTAAGTCATTATAATCATGCTTCTCTATTAGACTAAACATTATCTTTTGATATTTAGAAATCTTTAAAGCTTTCATCTTAAGTATATATTTATCTAAAGCTTTATTATCAATCATTAAATCATTAAAACCTGTATGATAAGCCCCTGGAAGTATTAAAGAAATACTAACATCAAGTTTTTGATATAAAAGTTCAAGTCTAAGAGTACTAGCAAGATGATAAAGATATAATTTACTTGATGTATAAGTAGATAAATATGGAAGAGGTAAAAATGCTGCAAGAGATGAAGTTATAAAGACTTTACCAGATTTCTTTTTATTATAACAATATCTAAGATACTTTTGTAACAAGAAAAAATTACCTCTAATATTAACATCAATAACTTCATTAAATCTATCTTTAGATAACTCTAAAATACTACCTCCATTACCAATAGATGCATGTAATATTAAACAGTTTATATCAAGTTCATCTATAATACTAAAGTTATTATCTAATAAATTTAAACAAATAGGAAACATAATAAGTTTCTCATGATTAATTTTTTCATCCAAAGTTTCTTTTTCTAATAAACTCTTACATCCCACATAAACAATATGTCCTCTCTTTGCAAGTAATTTTGCAATATTATATCCTATATTACTTCTAGCACCCGTTATTAATATATTCATCTAAATCGCCTCAATATTAATATAACCAAAAAGACTTCTATTATTTAGAAGTCTTCTTAAATATAACAAAGGATACACCTTTTTTCTCGTTTTTAACTTTAATATCATAGTTCATTAGTAATAAGGTTTTTTTGACTATTGAAAGTCCTAATCCAAATTCACCCTTAATACCTTTTCGGAACGGAGTAAAGATTCCTTCAAGGAGAGTATCATCAATATTAGGACCATCATTATATAAGGTTAAACGGTTATTTTTGGCGAGTATTTTAATTGTAGACTTTGTATATCTCATAAAGTTAGCAAGGATATTATCAATAACAGTTTCAAAATAATCATAAGTACCATAGAATTTACTATTTTTATCAAAACTAACTATGAACTTAACATCTTTTCTTCTAAATTTAAATTCCTTAATTGCAGTATTTACAATTTTTTCTATATCAACTAACTCGTAGTCTACCTTTTTATTATCTTTTAAATAATCTAATTTATTCAAATAAAGAAGTGAATGAACTTTTAATTCTAATTTTTCTGTTTGTTCACTAATAACATCAATTACAGTATTAGCATCTTCTATTTTATCATTATAAGCTTCAATATATGATTTTATTACGGTGAGAGGTGTTTTAAAATCATGTGAAATATTCTGATACATTTGATTACGGTACTCTTCTTGGTTTTTCAAAGAGACACGCATATCTTCAATAGCCATTTCTAATGAACGCATTTCATCATCAAGTTGAAATGATAGACTATGATCATAACTATCATTATCAATATTATCTATTTTTTGTTTAAGCTTTTCAATCTTACGGACAATAAAGCTGCCCCAAAATATTAAGATAAGTGCAATAACTAGAAAAGCAAGTATTACTACAGGTAAAACAGCATCAAGTATATCTTGTTTAGTCTTTTCAATATAAGTATCATTGGTAAGAGCTATTTTAGTAACATCATCATTATGGAGTGTATAATAATAATAAATTTGGTTTTTATATATAAATTTTCCGTAATTATCGGTAAAGGCATCCATGATATCATTAACATCGCTAAATTCTATAATATCATGAATATTATCTGAGTAAGCAACTGTGTTTCCTATTTTATATAAATAGGCAATTTCTGTTGTAACTAAGTCTTCATTTATATCTGATTGGACAAATTCAAGAGGTTCTCTTAAATAACTATAGATATTACTTTCAGCAGATGGAACAATTACTTGAGGAAGTATTATTCCAAGAGTTATAAAAAAGGCTAGAAATACTACTATTATTAATATTAATAACTGATGAGATAGTTTATTAAAATATTTCATGCGCTTAAGCGATAGCCATATCCATAAATAGTATTAACATTAAGTAATGGCATTTTCTTTCTAAGTCTTCTAACTAAATCATCAACCGCTCTATCACTACCAAAGTAATCATTTCCCCATACTGCATCAAGTATATCTTCTCTTGAAAAAGATTTATTAAGGTTTTCTACTAATAATACAAGTAAATCAAATTCTAATGTTGTAAGTTTAATAGGTTTATCTTTAATACTTACAATACGTTTATCTAAATCTATAGAATAATCTAAGTAATTAATGATTTTACTATCAGTACTTTGATATACTCTTTTAATAATATTATTAACTCTAAGTACAAGTTCTTTACTAGAATAAGGTTTAGTAATGTAATCATCGCTACCTAACTCAAGGCCTAAAATTCGATCCAAATCCTGATCTCTTGCAGATGTAAATATTACAGGTACAAGGGGATATTTTTCACGAATTGCTTTGATTACATCATAGCCATTAACATCATCTCCTAACATAATATCTAGAATCCAGACATCAACAGGATTACCTATATAACTAATAGCATCAGCGCCTTTAGTAAAGGTAACAACATCATAGCCTGCTTTTTCTAAATACATTTTTACAACAGTTGCTAAATCAGTTTCATCTTCAACTAAACATATTTTATACATAGACACCACCTACCCCTAGTATAACATTAATTCAAGTTTTTGCCTACAAGTAAGTAGGCTTATCACTCTCCTTTCTTTTCTATAATTTATGTAAAAAACTATAGTTGTAAACGTAACTTAAAATTCTCTACTACATTTACCACTTCCTTTCTTTTACAAATTAATCATATCAATTAAAAGTGTATAAATTATAAAAGAAATGTGGGAAATTATGGGAAAAGAAAAAGAATATCTATAAAAGATACTCTTAGCTGGCTAGTTCAATCTCGAACGGATTTTGTAGGGTTCCATCTCCAGAAGTTATTACTACGTTAGATTTTAGATTTATAGATGGTCGCACGCCGCGAGCATTGGTCGGATCGAAGTTGTTCGCGCCGCCGTAGTTGTTGACGTTACGCACGCTAGACGCACTATATGGTGTTAGTGTCCAATAACTTGTATTATTTCCATATCTATCAAATTGTCCTGCCATTAATTCTC
>CALVIY010000054.1 GCA_944331955.1 uncultured Bacilli bacterium | reverse complement strand
TAGATAGAAATTATTTTAAAGAAATGGTTAAAAGTTATAAAAAAGGGTATGATATAGGTATAGGTTATCGTAATACTAAAAATGGTAACTCTAGTATTTTTTCAGCATGCTCATCCTTAACTTTTTCTATGATTAATACTTTCTCTAATAATTATAAAATGAAACATAATATAACATTAACTGTTAGTGGAACAGGTTTTTATATCAAAGGAAAGATTCTAGAAGACTTAGGAGGCTATCCATTTAACAGTTTAACTGAAGACTATGAATTAACATTATATGCAACTTTAAATGATTTAACTTCTACATATAATACAAAAGCTAAGTACTTTGATGAACAACCAACTGATTATAATACTACTATTACCCAAAGAACAAGATGGGTAAAAGGTTATTTTGATTCAAGAAGAAAATATTATCCCTTACTAAGAAATAAAGCTACAAGAAAAGATAATAATTACCCATCAGTTTATGTTTCCTTAGTAGGAGTAAAACCTTATGTTTTATTAGTTATTAGTGTTATTTTATATCTTTTAAATCTAGTCTTTAGAATAATATCTAATTCTATCATAAAAATAGAAGTATATAATTTATTATTGCAATTTCTAGTAATAGTACTTGCAATTTATTTAGTATTATTAATCTTTACAGGAGTTCTTCTAATAAAAGAAAAAGATAATCTTAGACTTAATAGAAAAATGAAAATAAAGTCCTTATTTTTTAATCCCCTTTTTCTAGCAAGTTATGTAAAGTGTTTGTATTTAGCGAATAAATTTAAAGATTTAGCATGGGAAAAAATAGAACATACTGGTAATATAAAAGATGGGAGTGATTAAAAATGATAACATTAGTTAAAGATTTAAATGAAGCAGATGGTATTACTCACAATGGAACTATGCATGCCGATGAAGTATTTGCAACTGCCTTTCTATCTCTTTACTTTAAAAACTTTAAAGTAGCAAGAGTAAGTGAAGTTCCTAAAGATATATCAACTAATACTATTATTTATGATATTGGAAAAGGTAAATTTGATCACCATCAAAAAGATGCTAGAATAAGAGATAATGGTATTAAATACTCATCCTTTGGTCTTCTTTTTGAAGAATATGGCTTAAGCTACTTAAAAAAATTAAAATTAAAGAATACTAAAGCAATCTATAATTACTTTGTTAAAGACTTTATAGAAGCGATAGATGCCATTGATAATGGCATTTTTCCTGAAATAAAAGCAGATTATAAAGTTAAGACCTTAAGTGATGTAATAAAATTATTTAATCCTAGTTATTTAAGTAATGATAATGAAGATGAGCAATTTATAAAAGCAGTAACCTTAGCAGAATCTATATTAACTGAAGAATTAAAAAATGTAATAGGAAAAGTAAATGCCTCTTTTAAAGTAAAAACAATTCTAAATAAAACAAAAGGACCTATACTTATATTAGATGAATACTTACCATATGAAGAAACTATCTTAACATCTTTATCTGGTAAGAAAATAAAATTTGTAATTTATCCTTCTAATAGAGGAGGATATGGTATTAAAACAATTCCTATTAGTACAACAGATAAAACAAGTAGAGTATATTTTCCAAAAACTTGGGGAGGACTTACTAATAATGATTTAGAAGAAGTAACCGGTATTAAAGGTTCATTATTCTGTCATACTAATAGATTTTTAATGACAGCGAGTAGTTTAGATACTGCTAAAACACTAGCTGAAATTGCTATAGAGTTAAATGAACAACAATAATAGGGTCAATTTAAGTTAGGAAATCCGGAAATGATATCCGAATTTATTAATTGATAAGCAACAAAGGTGAACTTTGTTGGTAAAATTAATACTAATCACACAAATTAAAAAATCAAGAGTCTAGATGAACTCATTTCATTCGCTCTTGATTTTTTAATATTGTGTCTTTCATATTTAATTCTTCTATTGGAATATGGTGTAAATCCAAAAGTTCCAATATTTCATAACCTAATTTTTCTTCTAATAATTTTAATGGTGTTTTATATTCTTTGGTTGGACGCGGATAATTATTTAATCTATTAATAATACTTAATATGTCGTTTGAAGATAATATTGTAATGTCATATCCTTTTTTTATTAACCATCTTAATAAGATATGATTATTTTCTATGTGTGGTTTTTCATAAGAAGCATAAGTATGTGTGTAATATACTTCTAATCTTTTTTCTAAATCTTCATTAATAGAAGTTTCTAATATTAAAAAGTCAGTAAATTCACCACCGTTGTCAGGGATTACTTTATGAAATAAAATGTAAAAATATCGTCCTAACTTTCTTTCTAATTCATCTAATATTTTTCCTATTTCCTCTTGGCTTTTGTGTTCTATTTTAAAGGCTAACATTAAAGAAAAACAAGGAATCATAATTGTAAATAATAATTCACCGCCTTTAATACCTTCGACAGTATCAAACTCTGCAATACCTAATGGCCTTTTTTCTCTTTCTTCTTGAGTTAAATTTTCAATGCTTCTTCCATTTAATTGATGGCCTTTAACAGTATTTCTTTTAACTGTATTTGTTCCATAACGTATTCTTGATACTTTATTTCTTAAATCAAGATTACAACAATCAAGTAAACCTTTATCAATCCAATCATATAAAGTAGGTGTTGATATTTTAAACATCTTATATTTTTCAGGTAAAGTATTTAAAATAATATCTGGTGAGATTCCTTTTTTAATTCTATCTGATAAATAATCTTTATAATCTTGTGGAATTTTATCAGCTTTAGTATCAGTTCTAGAAACTCTTTGTACAATATCATGTTTTTTTATTGCAGACTCAGCATGATACTTTATTTTTACTTTTTTACATTTATGATAAAGTTCGCATCCATTACAAACGTGATGATTTTTCTTTAGCAGTTCACAATCATTTTCGACTTTATAGTTAGGACAATATTTAACTGCATTAACACAAAATTTGCATTGAGAACATTTTAGTTTGTCTATAATGTTTTCACAGAGAAATTTCTGATGACAATTATCTTTATTCAAACAGTTAGAACATTTTCTTGCAACACCAAAATAAGATGAATAATGTTTTACTTCTTTTCTAATAGTACTTTCATCTCTTTCTAATATTCTTCCTATTTCTGTAAAGCCTTTCCCTTCATTTAAGTAAAATTCAATATTACCTAGTTCTAAAATAGTTAAATTTTTGTTAGAATAATTACGACCCATATATATACCTCCATACATAATTTTCTGAACAAAAATATTGTACTATAGGTCAATGTATATGGGCATTATTTATTTCGGATATCCAAATTTAAATTTATATAGCTTTCGGATATCAATATTTTAATTAACAAACAACAATAATAGTAGTAATTAATAGAAGTTTAGGGTACAATAATAAATGGAGGAATAAAGATGGAAAAAGAAGGCCAAAACTTAAAAAAAGTAATGACAATTATAACAGTTATAATAACCATACTTTTAGTAGCGTTTATCATCTATGCAGTTAAGATGAATCTTTTAACAAGCCCTGAACTTTTAGTTAATAGAATAAAAGAATATGGTCTTATCGGTCCTATAATTTTTCTATTTATTCAAACAGTCCAAGTAGTCTTTCCAGTTATTCCAGGAGGAGCATCATGTCTTGCCGGAACCCTTGCTTTTGGACCTATAGAAGGCTTTATCTATAATTATGTTGGCCTAACTTTCGGAAGTATAGTTGCCTACATGTTAAGTAGAAACTTTGGACTTCCTCTTATAAAAAAACTATTTAAAGAAGAAACAATCAATAAATATTTAAAATACATAAGACATAAAAAATTTGAAAAAATATTCTTTTGGGGAATCTTATTACCAGGTGCACCAGATGATTTATTATGTTATATAGCAGGTATAAGTAATTTGACCTTTAGAAAATTTCTTATTATAATATTATTAGGGAAACCATTAACATTAATTTTTTACAGTTTGTTTGTAAATTTATTTTAAGGAGTAATTATGGGACATGTTAGTTATCTTTCTTTTTATGAAAGCCCTATTGGGATAATTAGAATTAATACTAGTAATTTTGATGTTTTATCTTTAACATTCATCGATGAAATTATCGAAGAAGAAAGAGAAAATCGTCTAAGTATTAGAGTAAAAGAAGAACTCGATCTATATTTTAAAGGCAAATTAACAGCATTTTCTTTCTATAACTTTCTAATATCAGGACTAGAAAGAAGAGTCTTAGAAGTAGTTAGTCATATTCCATATGGAGAAACATTAACTTATAAAGATGTTGCCAGATTTTTAGGAGATGAAGAAATGACCAGTCCAGTAATAGCCGTTTTAAATGAAAATCCCTGTCCTATTTTATTACCATGTCATAGAGTAGTAGAAAGTAATGATAATATTGGGACATATGTTTCTAATATAGAAAAGAAAGAGTTTTTATTGAATTTAGAGAAAAGTAACTAAATATGTAAACTAAGAAAAATAGTTACTTTTTTAAGTTGAAGTAACTTTATAGATATGTTATTATTATAATAGGTGATGAATAGTGACACAAACGGTTTATAGTGAAAGAAATATGAGAGTATTACTTTATTATGTAATAATACCCCTAATAGTACTTTTAATATTATTCTTTATAGGTATAAAAATATATGAACATCATAATAAAAAGAAAAATATAAATAGGACTAATTATGTTGTAAATTATTGGAGTAATGTAATAGGAGTTTTATTTACAGCTATACTTCTTTCTGTTTCAATTGGCTTTTCTCTAGCTTTTACAGAAAATGTTAGAGCCTTAAATGCTATAGAAGAAAATAAGTTCTTTTATTACTTTTTCATGGTATTTCCAGTATTTCCATTCTTTTTCTTAGTATTTTATATTACTAAATTTATTACTAATATAAGAAGAAAAGAAAAACTAGATAAAGAAGAAGAGGAGGAAGAAGATAACAATGGAGAATAAAAAGGGTAGTTCACTTGTTAATATTTTTGTTTATTTATTAATTTTTATTTTAATAGTATTAATTATTTTACCACCTGTTACAAGAATATTCCTAAAAGAAGATACTACTAGTAGTTCTAATAATAATGGGAATAATTCAACTAATACAGTAAAGACTGCTACAGCATTAACTTGTAGAAAAGAAGTAACAGTTGGTACTATGATCTATAATGTAACAATTACTAGTAATTATGGTAATGATATTCTAAATAAAGTAACATTTAATTATAGCTTACCAACAACACCTGATCCAACAGTTACTGATAATCCTGTAGAAACAGAAATAAATACACTTAGAAGTACTGGTTTAGTAGAAGAAACTGCAACTGATACTGCTATTACCTTTGTCTTAACTAAAGAAAATAAAGAAGCAAATCCTACTAATACAGCTTTAGATAGTTATTTCCAACCTCTAGATACCCAAACAACTAATCTTGAAGCTTTAGGATATACTTGTTCAAGTATATCTGCTTAATAACACATATTATTAAAGATAAAGTTATAATAGGAGAAAATAAGAGATAGAAACTTATTATATAAGTAAGTCTACCTAATATAAAAGTACTAGATAAACTATTAATTACTAACATAAAAGGATAGTTATAACTAGTTAATATGTTAGTACTAGTAGAAAAATATAATAATAAGTAATCTATAATTATTATTAAAAGGCCAAATATTAAAGCAAGATATAAATATTTATCTTGTTTTTTTCTATTATCTATTTCATTATAAGGAATAAATAAAAGTAGTAGTAAAGGGACTATTTCATATAAAAAAAATAAAACACCACCCTTTAATATATCAATGATATTATTAGTAAAAGGTACCTTTAAATAAGTTAAATCTAAACTAAAAGTACTTCCTATAATATTAATAACAAATAAAGGTATAAAGATAAATAAAAGTATTAAAGAAAGGCTAGTTATCTCTTTATAATCTTTTAGAGATATAGTTAAACACATCAAAAGTAAAAGAATAAAAATACTATAAAAGTTACCACTACTTAAATAAGTATCTTTAATAAAATTAGTAGTTTCTAATAATAGATATATAAAGATTATAGATAATATTAATGAGATAATTATCTTTAAATATTTATTTTTAGGTTTAACTTTCTTTCTTAATACTAATATTCCTTTAAATGTAATTAAAGTTAATATAGTTCCTAAGATAATACTGATAAAGGAATCACTTTTACTAATTTTAATAACTTTTTCTATAAATAAAGGAAAACTAGATATAGAAAGAAAAAATGTTAAACTAGCGAGTTGTAATAGTCCTATCTTTTTATTAGTCATAAGTTTTATTCTCCTTTTCCTTTAATTTAATATCTATCTTAATATTAGAGTTTTTATATGTACTATAGTTAAGTTCTCTAATTTTTAAATAAATATGATTTATAGTATTAGAGATATTATAGGTATTATTCTTTTCACTATTTAATAACTCTTCTATATCATCTTTTAATATCTTTATAGATTCCTCTTTTAACTCTCTTAAATCATTACTATCAGGAGAATCAATATTACCAGTTATCTTTATACTAATAGTATTATCTTTATATTTAGTATTAGTTTTTAAGTTATATAAACTTATTTCATAACTTTTATCATTAAGTTTTATATTAGTATTAAAAGAATCTATTTTATCATTAAGTAGAAAACTCGCTCTTGCCACATCTTTATCTAAAGTAATATTTTTACTTGGTATAAAGATACCTTTACTTATAAGACTTTCTTTATAACTAATAAGTGGTATAAAGCCATCTTTAATATCATCTGAATTACTACTTAATAGTTCTTTAAA
>CALVIY010000053.1 GCA_944331955.1 uncultured Bacilli bacterium | reverse complement strand
TTCACGTAAAACATATAAAGAAAATATGTATTTATTTGTATAGAGAGGTACTGAAATTATTTCCCGGGAAATAATTTATAGAGAACTAGAATACTTAATATCTGTTTAAAATTACATAATCATGATGTTTCACGTAAAACATATAAAGAAAATATGTATTTATTTGTATAGAGAGGTACTGAAATTATTTCCCGGGAAATAATTTGTAGAGAACTAGAATGCTGAATACCTGTTTATAACTATATAATTATTTATTGTCTATGTGAAGTTTATGAAAGGTAAATAAGGTTCGTATAAAAAAATGTATATATGTTTATATGCATTTTATAGTTTTATAAAATCTTGAAAAACTATCTTTTTTTTTGTATACTGTATATGTGCAATAAATTAATTTGGAAACAGGTCAGGATGGAAACATAGCAGCCTTAACAAATTTAATTTATGTGCACTTTTTTTATACAAAAATGGAGGTTATTTATGGATGATTATAAATATATGTTACTAGCTTTGAATGAAGCAAAAAAAGCTTATGATAACAATGAAGTTCCTGTTGGCGCTGTAATTGTAAAAAATGATAAAGTTTTATCTAGAGCTTATAATAGAAAAGAACAATTGAAATGCTCACTTGAACATGCTGAACTTATTGCTATAAAAGAGGCTTGTGGAAAAGTTGATAACTGGAGGTTAATTGATTCAACTTTATATGTTACATTGGAACCTTGTCCTATGTGTGCCAGTGCTATTAAGCAAAGTAGGATTAATAGAATAGTTTATTTATTAGATAATAAGAATGAAAATATCCAGAGAATTGTTAATGAAATTTTATTTTTAGAAGATGCAAACCAGCCTGTGGAAAAAGTAAAACTAGATATTAATAAATTTGCTCCCGAAGATGTTAAAATTTTAAGTTCTTTCTTTAAAAAAATCAGAAATTGAACAAATGTTTTATATGTTATTTTTGGGCTTTGTCTGTTATACTAATTGTGTTTAGTGAGGTGTAATAGTATGTATCAAGCATTATATCGTAAATATAGACCTACTGTTTTTAATGATGTAGTTGGACAAAACATTGTTGTTAATACTTTAAAGAATGCTATAAAATATAATCATATTAATCATGCATACTTGTTTTCAGGTCCAAGAGGTACTGGTAAGACTACTATTGCTAAAATATTTGCAAGGTCTGTTAATTGTTTAGATCCTATAGATGGTGTTGCTTGTGGAAAATGTAGTAATTGTCTTTATTCATTTTCAAAAGAGTGCATGGATATTATTGAAATAGATGCTGCTTCTAATAATGGTGTTGATGAAATAAGAGAACTTCGTAGTAAAGTTAGTATTTTGCCTAGTGAACTTAAATATAAAGTTTATATTATAGATGAAGTGCATATGTTATCTATTGGTGCTTTTAATGCTTTGTTAAAAACTATAGAAGAACCACCAGAACATGTTATTTTTATATTAGCGACTACTGATCCACAAAAAATACCTGCTACTATTATTTCTAGATGTCAGTGGTATTCTTTTAAGAAAATTAATAATGATGATATTGTTAAAAGACTCACAGAAATAGTTAATGATGAGAATATTAAAGTTGATGCTCCAGTTTTACAAAAAATAGCTCAGGCTTCTGATGGAGGACTTCGTGATGCTATAGGACTTTTGGATAAATTGAGAGCTTATTGTACTGAAAAAATTACTTTAAATGATTTTTATGAAATAAATGGTGAAGTAAATGATGATGAGCTTAAAAAATTAGAAAAATTAATATTTTCTTTTAATGTAAGTGATGTTCTTTCTTCGATTGAAAAATATTATCAAGATGGTAAAAATTTGGTTCAAATTGTTAAGCAGTTGATGATTCTTATTAAAGATGAATTGTTTAGTCATTATTTAAATAATGATGATCTCGTTTATGATGAAAATGAACTTGTTCGTTTTTTAAATCTTTTGAATGAACATCTTGTAGAATTGAAGAAAGCTGATGATGTTAGATTAGCAGTGGAAATCTTTTTATTACATTATATAAATGAACATAAGAGTTCTGAAAGTGTTGCTTTTAGCAAAGAAAAACAGGTTACTGTTAAAACTGATGATGTAAAAAGTACTTATGAAAGTCCAAAAAAAGAAGAAAAAATGTTTTCCACAGAAACTGTTATTAAACAAGAAACAACAAAAAAAATATCCACAGAGTCTGTTCAAAAAGCAAAAGAACAATTTAGAAAATATGAAGAGTTGATGCTTATAAGAAGTAAGAATACAATGATTGAAGCGGTCAAAGAAGAGTTAGCTAAAGAAGTAAATAATCTTAATAAACTTAATGATTATACTTTTGATCCTAATTATGGTTATTTAGCTTGTGAACTTCTAGATGGTAAGGTTAGAGCATCTAGTCCTAAAAATATTATTATTAGTTACGATTATGAAGGAATGGTGGATAAGCTTAGTAATCATTTTAATAACTTAAATGATTTTTATAGTGAGAAAACTGGTTCGTTAAAAAAAATAGCTTTTATTACTACTGCAAAATGGAATGAATTAAGACTTGAATATATTAATCTTCATAAGCAGGGAAAACAGTTTGAGTATCAGGAAGAACCTGTATTGAATAGTTTAGTAGAAGATGATAAAATAAATAGTGAATCTGATGATTTAATTAACAAAACAATTGAGATGTTTGGAGATTTAGTAGAAGTTGAATAGAAAGAAGGAATAATATGAATATACAAGCAATGATGAAACAAGCTCAAAAATTACAAAGTGATATGATGAAAGTTAAAGATGAAATTGATAAAATGGAATTTTCTAGTACTAATGGATTAGTAACAGTTAAAGTTAATGGTAAGAAAGAAGTTTTGGAAGTTAAAATTGAAAATGACTCTGATTTTTCTAGTGATGATTTAGAAATGCTTCAAGATATGATTGTTATTGCAATGAATGATGCAATGAAACAAGTAGATAAAGTAACAGAAGATAAGATGGGACGTTTTAGTTCTATACCTGGGTTGTTTTAATGTATCCTGATAGTTTAAAGAATTTGATTGAGAGTTTTGAAAACTTTCCAGGAATAGGGGAGAAAACAGCTGAACGAATGGCTTTTTCTGTTCTTTCTTTTGATGAAGATAAGTTTAAATTATTACAAGAAAATTTAGATGATGCTAAAAATAATATTCATCCTTGTAAAGCATGTAATACACTTACTGATACAGAAATTTGTGCAATTTGTAGTTCTGATTTAAGAGAGAAAGAAACTATTTTGGTTGTAGAAGATTCTAAGATAGTATTCTTGTTTGAAAAGTTAGGTACATATAAGGGTGTTTATCATGTTATTAATGGTCTTATTTCACCACTTGATGATATTAATCCTGAAGATATAGGACTTGATAAATTATTAGAAAGAATTAAAAAAGAAAATATTAAAGAAGTTATTTTAGCTTTAAAACCTAGTGTAGAAGGAGAGATAACTTCTTTATATATAAAAAAAATATTAGAGGGAATGAATATTATTGTTACTAGACTTGCTAGTGGTGTTCCAATTGGTGCTGATATGGAATATATCGATACACTTACTTTAGAGAGAGCTTTGGAAGATAGAAAAGAAGTTTCATAATATAAAATATTTTTCATATGCTTTATTAGGTGAAGACTATGAAGCAATTTATGAAAAAAATATGGCATATCTTACAAAAAGTAATAATTAGTGCATTTATATTATATGGTTATAATTTAATTGCAACTAGATT
The DNA here is from genome assembly GCA_944331955.1 of uncultured Bacilli bacterium. Lineage (GTDB taxonomy): Bacteria > Bacillota_I > Bacilli_A > RF39 > UBA660 > Onthousia. Next base: position 3,107 of record CALVIY010000053.1, on the reverse strand, counting down.
TAATTTAGTTATACCAATTAATATTTTTACAGTTGGTTCTGTTAGTTTACTTGGATTTCCTATGCTTTTTGTTTTAGTTTTGTTAAAAGTATTAATGTTTTAAGAGGTGGCTGTAGTAATGGATTTAGAAGTAGAGTCTTTACAACCTAGATTTTATAAGCAGATAACGAAAGCTCTTGATAAGGGCTTTTTGTCGCATGCATATTTAATTGAAACTAATAATAATAGTGTTGATGTTGTAAAAAAATATGTTCTTTTTTTAGTAGAGAAAATATATGAGGACTCTTATAAAAATAATTCTGTTACTATTGATAAAGATAAATTATTTCATTTAATTGAAAATAATGAATTTCCTGATTATATAGAAGTATATCCAATAAATAATCAGATAAAAAAAGAACAATTGTTATTTATTAAAGATGAATTTGCTAATAAGTCATTATATAATACTAAAAAAGTATATGTAGTTTTTGATTGTGAAAAGATGAATGTAAATTCAGCGAATACAATTTTAAAGTTCATTGAGGAACCAAGTGATGATATAGTTGCTATTTTTGTTACTAGTAATCAATATAATATTTTAGATACAATTAGATCTAGATGTCAGGTTGTTAGACTTCAATATGAAGAGAAAAATGATATTACATTTTCTGATGATTTATTAGAATTTGTTGATGATATAAATAATAGAAAAGATAATGATTTAATGCTTAAGTTTAATTATTATAATAGTAATATGTTTAAAGATAAAAGTTTAGCTACTGATTTTATGAGAGATTTACTTAAGTATTTTGAAACTCTTTTAAATAAAAAAAGTAGTAATGACTCATTAGAAGATTTAGTTTCGATTATTTCAATACTTGAAAATGAATTGAAGAAATTAAAATATAATGTTAACATGAAATTGTGGTTAGATAATTTATTGCTTTCTTTGATGGAGGTGTAGGATGAAATTATTAAAGATATCTTATATAGATGAAATGTTTAGTGATAGTGATTATATTAAATATCCTGAAAATACTTTTTTTAAAATAGGTTGGGAGATTATTGTAAAGAAAGAAGATTTATTAAAAATTGCTTCTATAGATAGTGTAGAGGAAAAAGATGATATAGATGTTACTGCTACTTTTGTTAGGGTTGCTACTAAAAGAGATAGAGAACAACATAATAAAAATAAAAAGGATAGTGCAGTTGCTTTAGAATTGGCACAAGATAAATCATGTGAACTTAATTTAGATATGCATTTCATTTCAGCATTTTATACATTTGATAGAAAACATTTATTTCTTTCTTATACTGCTGATGCTAGAGTTGATTTTAGGGAACTTGCTAAAGTGTTAGCACAACGATATAAGACAAGAATTGAGCTTAGACAGGTAGGTGTTAGGGATAGAGCAAAAAAAGTAGGTGGGCTTGGTCCCTGTGGTTTATTCCTTTGTTGTAGTACCTTTCTAACTGACTTTGCTAGTGTTTCTATTAATATGGCAAAGAATCAGTTTTTAGCTTTAAACCCTACAAAAATTAATGGATGTTGTGGTAGACTTTTATGCTGTTTAAATTATGAAGATGAAGTTTATACTGAGTTAAAGAAGGGATTACCTGGGATTGGAAGTTTAGTTGAGACTAATGAAGGATTAGGTAAAGTGACAGAAGTAGATGTATTTAAGAGAACATATAAAGCAGAATTTAAAGATAAAGGAGTACTTGAGTTTAGTGTTAATGAATAAAAAAATGGAATTTTCACATAATGGTAAGAATTTGATATTAAATTATGATGATAACTACTTTAAGATTACTACTGATAATCTTGCTCTTGCTAACTTTATTAAGATAAAAAGTAAAGATAAGTTATTGGTAGAGTTTGGAAGTGGATTATTATCTATTCCTTTACTTTTGTCTACTAAGACTGATATAAAAATGGTAGGTATAGAAAAAGATAGTAATGCTTCTAGGCTTTCAGAAATATCTATAAAAGATAATAATTTAGAAGATAAGATTAAAATTATTAATGATGATATAAAAAATATAGATAAATACTTTGCAATTAACTCTATTGATATTATAGTTTGTAATCCTCCTTATTTTCTTTTAGAGAATGAATCTACTACTAGTGATAAAGAATATTTAAAGATGGCTAGACATGAAGGTGATATGACTATTAGTGATGTAGCACGTCTATCAAAGATTTATTTAAGAGATGGAGGAAGATTGTTTTTAGTTAGTCGTGCTGATAGATTATTTGAAATTAGAGATGTTTTAATTAAAAATAAGTTGGCAATTAAAGAGATACAGTTTATTTATCATGATTTAGATGCAAGTGGTAAACTTGTTTTGATTGAAGCTAGGAAAAGTGGTAAAGAACACGGATTAAAGGTTTTGAAACCTATTATTTTAGAGGAAGGCGATGTTAATGGATAAACCTAGTTTATATTTAATACCTACACCTATTGGTAATTTAGATGATATTACTATTAGAGGTTTAAAGACTTTAGAACTTGTTGATGTTATACTTTGTGAAGATACTAGGGAGACTTCTAAGTTGCTTAGTAAATACAATATAAAAAACAAGTTAGTAAGTTGTCATGAATTTAATGAAGATAAGATGAAAGATAAGGTATTAGGTTATTTAAATGCTGGTTTAAATGTAGGATTAGTTACTGATCAAGGGACTCCTTTAATTAGTGATCCAGGTTATAGAATAGCCCTCTACATTTCATCACATAATTATAATATAGTGAGTTTACCTGGGGCGACTGCATTTGTTCCAGCTTTAACTATATCTGCTTTAGCACCACAACCTTTTACCTTTTATGGATTTCTTAATGCTAAGAAAAATAAACAGATTAAAGAGTTAGAGTCTTTAAGAAATCACGCCTTTACATTAATCTTCTATGAAGCACCTCATAGATTAATAGATACATTAAATAATATTAAAGAAGTATTTGGTGATAGAAAGATTTGTGTAGTTAGAGAAATCTCTAAAAAATATGAACAAGCGATAAGAGGTAAAATTAGTGAAGTATTAAAGATTGATTTTCCTATTAAAGGAGAATTTGTTATTGTGGTAGAAGGTGCTGTTTTAGATTTTGATTTTAATAGTATGAGTA
>CALVIY010000052.1 GCA_944331955.1 uncultured Bacilli bacterium | reverse complement strand
ATACCTTATCTATGAAGTAGGAATCCTTGGAGGTAACGACAAGGTAAAAACAAACTTGTTTGTTTTATTTGTTCTAATTAGACAAATTTCTTGCATATTTTTTAGTAAGATAACAAAGACTAATGATAGAAAGGAGGAAAAATGAAAAAGAAGTTTAGTAAATTCCTATTATTAATAATTCTAACTATTGCTATGACTACATCACTTAACGTTAAAGCTGCAACTAGTAAGACAGTTAATAGTGAAGCAGAACTAAAAGAAGCTTTAAATGATAGTAATATTAGGGCTATTATTCTTGGTAGTGATATAGAAACAACAGAGAAGATTAATATAATGAGAGATGTTACTATTGATGGTAATAATAAAACTATTAAATACGTAGGAACATTTGGAAGTAGTGGTAGTAAAGACAACACCGTTTGGGGAGGAATTTATGTATTACAAGTTTATAAAAGTAATGTTACCCTAAAAAACATTAAACTTACTGGTGGTAATGCCGGACTCTTAATCAATGGTGGACATGTTACATTTGATGGAAGAATTGATGTATCTGGCAATGGATTCGGTGGTATTGAACTTGGTAAAGGTAGTGGAGTTAGCTCTTCTCCTACTCTAACAATAAATGATAATGCCGAAATAATTAATACAACAGAATCCCCTGATAAACCAACAATATGGGTTCCAAGCGATACAACAGGAGCGGTTATAGAAATTGGTAATACAGAGTTCCCATTAAACTCAGGTGAAGAACTAAGCCTTGATGAAATAAATGCTTTAGAAGAATCTATTGAAAACCCTGAAACAAGTGATTCATTATTATTAAATATATTCTTTTTATCTATTTTTGTTATTTTATCAAGTTATGCTTTTAAAAAAATTTTAAATAAAGAATAAGAAAATTAAATCTTATTCTTTTTCTAATTTAGCATGTACTACTACTCTTTTACCATAATTATCTTTACAAGTAGAAAGAGTTAATATTTTATCATTTGTACTTACACTAGTATTAAAATTATAAATACTTCTTTTCATAATAGTTTCTAAAAATTCTTTAAAATACTTATTACTACTAAAATATGTCTTAATATAATAACTTTCTTTAGGTATAGTATAAACACTAAATATTTTAAACTTCATTATTTTTTTAGGAGTAGTAACTTTTATATAATAGTTCTTTTTATCATCAATGTCTAATAAATTATTTAAACTACCAAACATAGTATTATCAACTCTACCATGACCATAAATAATATTATTTTTAGATAAATTATCTAAATCATTACGATAATCTAAAAAAATAGAACCTATCTCATTTTTCTCTTTATCATAGTAATGATTTAAATAATAACTATTATCAGTACTTTTAACAATAGGATAACTAATACTAGTATTATCTACTTCTATAAATCCTACAATATCTGAGTTTAATTCTTTTAATTCGCTAAAGTTATACTTTGCTAGTTCCTCTTTAAACTCTAAATCTTTTTTATAACTATAGTAATAACTAGTAATGTTATATGTAAGTATAAAAATAACAATACCACTAATTAATAAAACTATATACCAATGTTTCTTTTTCATAACAACCTCCACAAGACTTCATTATTATTATTTAATAAATTGTGTCATATTATGTAAACGAATAACTTTTTTAATAATTTACTTTAATAAAAGAATTTTTTACGGTATAATTTACTTATAATAATATTGGTGAGGAGTGAATTTATGAAAAAGAAAAAAATTATTGTTACAATAGTAATTATTGTAGCAGTAGCACTATTAGTAGCAGGAGGTGTATTACTTTATCAGAATTATTCTAACAAGAATAGAATTGTAACATCATTTAATGAATTAAAAGATGCATTAGTAGATACTTTTAATTTAAATGAAGAATCTGTTGATACAAGTATTAAACAAACTGCAACTGGTAATACTACTTTTAATATCAATCCAATGCTAGGAAATAGTGAAGATGGTAGTGATATCATGATTAATAGTTTAAATAATACAACATTTAATTATGAATATGCTATTGATACAGAATCTAAAAGAATGTATATGGATGGATCTTTCATACTAAACATGCAAGAGTTAATGGGAATAAACTTCTATCAAACTGAAGATATTAGTTATATATTATTAAGAAATATTTTTGATAAATACATAACTATTGAAAACAGTGATATTTTCTCATATTTAGAAGAAAGTAAAAAGGCAACTGAGGATATTAATTATATTTATGATAAGATAATTGAAAGTCTTGGTAATAATATTACTGATGATGATATTAAAGTAGCAAATCAAGATGGTAAGAAAAAAATAAGTTTAGAACTTAATGAAGAAAGGCTTAATGAAATTAGTAAAAATATAGTTGATGATTTAAAGAAAGATAAAAAAGCTAAAGAAATACTTGGTGAAGGATTAGATAATTTAGAAACTACAAGCTCTACTTTGGAATCTAATAAAAATACTACAACTACTAATAACGCTTCATTAAATTATAGTATATTTTTAGAAAAAAATGAAATTGTTACTTATGAATTTGCTATCAAAGATAATAATGAAAACTATAGTATAGAATTTAATAATGGAAATGAAAAAAGTTTTGTTATTAAAGAAGGAAATACTGAGAGTTTAAAAGCAGTTATTGAAGAAAGTAATGATACAACAACAATTAATTTAAGTAGTAATAATACAAGTATTGGTAGTATAACAATTAACGAAAACAATATTGGTATTAATATAGTGGATGAAGCAACAGGTACAGGAATTAATGCTAATATTACAAGTGCTACTGAAAATAATATTATAACAACTAATGTTAATATATCTATGTTAACCAGTGGTACTAATATCGATATTATTAAAGTAACTGATACTAAAACAATAACAGAAGGTGTAGCAGACTTTACTAATATTAATACTACTAATAATGTTAATATTAATAATTTAACAGAAGAAGAACTTACAATGATAGAAACAAACTTAATGACAGTTTTATATAATTTCATGGGTATTACAATATAAGAAAAAGAAGCGAAAATGCTTCTTTTTTATGTGACTTTGATATGAATACAAATATGACTTAAAATTCTATATACCCTTATATTCATTAAATAAGTATCTATTTACTTAACTCTCTTTTTTATACTAGATGTTTTGCTTAAATTATACTCTTTTTGCAAATATCTATCAGTATCTAATAATTCTAATGCCAAATCATATGGTACTTCTATATATTTAATAAATTCTCCTTCATCTAGTTGTTGCTCACTTACTTTATTACAATTAAGTGTTAAATAGACATCAACTTTTGATTTTATACTTCCAGGATCTTGATAATGATTACCAAGATATATTATTTCATCTGCCATATAGCTTTACAATAGTTAAGTAATATATCAATTTCTTCCTTAGTATCTACTTTCATATTTTCACAACCTTTTATTTTGTGTACTGTCTACCTTTAGAACGGTTTTTTATAGTCAAAATTTCTCCAACACTAACACTACTTAACATCTCATTTTTCTTTGATTTACTATAGTTCTCATAACAAATTAAATCAATGGAACCGCCTGCTTTAATATATTCATCGACAAATAGTTTTAAACCAGGATCACTTGTATCAACACCATACATCATAGGAATATCTATATTTCTATTAAATTCTTTAGCAAATAAGAAAGCTCTACGAGGACCAATTCTATTCCCACCGCGTTCAATTATTCTATACATAACACAATTTAGAAATTCATCTTTTAGAAATACCCATTTATCATGCCATTTAATCTCCTCTTCTAAATTATTGTTAGGATTTAGAGAAATATTATTAGATCTTAAATATTGTAGCACTTCTTTAATATGTTTTCCTACAAAATAACTATCTAAATCGGTAGACTTATCTTTTATCAAATAATTAAAGTTTTCAGCATTATCTACTATACCATCTGGTGTAAAATGTAACCTAACCAAATATGGTACATTAGCATCTATAGTTACATTGCTTCTATAATGTACTTCTCTAAACATAAATTGTTCATCACTTGGTAATGACTTAATAAAAGCCTCTTTGCTATAGAAATCCGCCCAATTTAGATTTACATTGTTTGAACTATTAAGCATATCATTAAAATATTGATTATTATTAAACATAACATCATTAATCTCAGTTCTTTCCTCTGAAGAACCTGGCATTAGTCTATTAACTTCATATTTAGGATATCTTAATTCATACCATACTGCTACTTTTTCAATTAAATCGCGCATACTTCTTGGTTCATTATATTCACCAATAGGAGTATAGTGTCCTTTTACAGCATTATTAAAATACCAGTTTATATAATTATCAACTTTATCATCTAAATTTCTTAACCTTGAATCTATTTTTCTAAAAGTAGTGTATTCATCTTTAACACTTTCTTTAGTATCATTAGGAATGTTTTGTTCTTTCTCTTCTTGTTTTTTTATTTCTTCCATATCTCTTCTAGCCAATAACTCATTTCTTAACTTAATTAATTCTTCTTTAATATTCATACGTACCCTCCTAAATAATCAATGGTGTTCACGACAGGAATCGAACCTGCGACCTCTTCCTTCGGAGGGAAACGCTCTATCCTACTGAGCTACGTGAACATAACTAAATTATAACATCGCTCATTTTATTTTACAATTATTAACAAAGAGAATTTGACAAACAAAACTATTTTAACATAAACTATTATTAAGGATAAGTTAGATGGAGGTAATAATTTGTCTTAGCGCCAGAACCAGTTTGGTTGACGAGGATGGTAACTATCGAAAATTCGGCGGATGTTACCACGGCTACTAGTCGTAAGATATATGACAAAAAGTAAAATCAAGATTACAACAAAACATATATCAAAGTAGTAAGGAGTTTATATGTGTGGAATTGTTGGGGCAATTTCTAAAAATAGAAATGTATTGCCTATTTTAATTACGGGATTAAAAAATCTTGAATATAGAGGTTATGATTCATCAGGAGTCGCATACCTTAAAAATAATAAAATAAATATTGTAAAGACAAGTGGAAAAATTATTAACCTTGAAAATAAACTTAATAAAAGTGATGAAAGTAATATAGGTATCGCTCATACTAGATGGGCAACTCATGGGAAAGCTAATAGTATTAATGCTCATCCTCATCGAGTTAATCATATTACACTTGTACATAATGGAATAATTGAAAATTATGAAGAACTTAAAGAAATGTTAATAGATAATAACTATTCTTTTAAATCTAGTACAGATACAGAAGTCGCTACTGCCCTATTAGATTATTATTATGAAAAGTTTAATGATATAGACAAGGCAATAAGTGAATTCATGAAAAAAGTTATTGGTAGTTATGCTATTACTATGATTGTTGATAATGACTTAGATAGTCTTTACGTCTTAAAAAAAGAAAGTCCTCTAGTAATAGGTATAAGTGATAATGCTAATGTAGTTGCAAGTGATATTAGAGCAGTCTTAAAATATACTAATAAATACTATATATTAGATGACTTTGAATATGCTAAAGTGAGTTCTAATGAAGTTATTATTAAAGATATTAAAGGAGATATTTTAAAAAAGGAATTACATGCAATTAATGTAGAAGATAACGATATTTCAAAAAATGAGTATAAACATTATATGTTAAAAGAGATAATGGAACAAAAAAGCACTATTTTAAAGACTGTAAAGCCTTATATAGAAAAAGGAATAGATTCTCTTTTAATATTACCTGATTTAACTAAATATAAAGAAATATCTATTATTGGTTGTGGTACCGCTTACCATGCAGGACTTGTTGCCAAATATCTTTTTGAAGAAGTTACTAATACTAGATGTAATGTTTACTTAGCAAGTGAATATAGATATCAAAATAGCTTTTTATCTAAAGATACTCTAACTATTTTTATCTCTCAATCAGGCGAAACTGCTGATACTATTTCTTCTTTAAAGCTTGTTAAAAGTAAAAACTGTCCTACTCTTGGTATTATAAATGTTGAAAATAGTACGATATCACTATTAGTAGATAAATGTCTATATACAAAAGCAGGTGTTGAAATAGCAGTAGCATCCACTAAAGCATATACTGCCCAAGTAGCACTTCTTTCTATCCTTGCCTTATCTCATGGACTTAGAAATAAAACTATTAAAGAAGATGATGTTTTAAAAGTAATAGAAGAATTTAATAATATAGAAAAACTTATTACTACCCTTTTAAACAATAAAGATATGTACTTAACTATCGCTAAAAAACTTTATAAAGAAGAAGATATTTTCTATATAGGAAGAGGTCTTGATTATTATCTTAGCATGGAAGGCGCCCTAAAATTAAAAGAAATATCTTATATTCATAGTGAATCATATGCAGCAGGAGAATTAAAACATGGTACTATTTCTTTAATTAAGAAAAATACTCCTGTTCTTGCTAGTGCCACTAATAATAAATTAAATGCTAAGACAATCAGTAATTTAAAAGAAGTAATGGCAAGAGGTGCTAGTGTTTATTTAATAACTAATACCAATTATAAAGATAATACTTTTACCATTGTTAATATACCTAAAAGCAGTGATTTTCTTAAAGCTTTATTAGTTATTATTCCTTACCAATTAATCGCTTATTACACAGCATTACTAAAAGGAACAGATATTGATAAGCCTAAGAACTTAGCAAAGTCTGTTACAGTTGAATAAATTGGCAAAATATGATATAATATGCAAAGAAAGAAGGGGGTTTTATGGTTTTTTATAATGAGGATAGGAAAAAAGTAATTATTAAAGATGATGTTTTAAATAATATTATTGATAACGGTTATTGTGCAACAATTTATAGATATAATGATGATTTATGTTTTAAATACTATGATAGAGGTATTGATTATGAACACTGTTTACTTAATCCTTATATTAAAGAAGATCTAGGAAAGATTGATAGTCCTAATCTTGCCAATATAAAAGAACTTTTGTTTAAAGATAATAATAAATATACTATAGATGCTTACTTACTTTCTTATTACGAAGAAAAATATCAAGAGTTATTAGAAGTACCTACTGACTATTTATTATATAATATGGAAGAAATATTAAAACTTACTAAGAAAATAAGTGAATATAAAATAAGAGTAGATGATTTAAAAAGAAGAAATATGATATTAACAGATAGTAATATTGTTTTAATAGATCCTGATCGTTGGTATTATGATCGTAGCATTAGTGAAAATGAAATAAAGAAAGCTAATGTAAATAATATAATGCAACTATTTAATCAAACAATAGCAAATGAATTAGATGATAATTATAAAGAGTTTCTCTTAGAAAATAGATTATATAGTAGTACTATCGCTGATAAACTTTTTCCTTTAGTTAGTAATGATAAGAAAGCAATGAAAGTATTAACTAAAAGACTTAATGGCTATAAAAAACCAATAGATTACGTATATAGTAAGAAAAAATAGAAAAAAGATATGTTAAGATTTTTTAGAAATGTTACATTTTTAAATTATTAAATTGATAACAAACAAAGGCGAACTTTGTTTGAAGA
>CALVIY010000051.1 GCA_944331955.1 uncultured Bacilli bacterium | reverse complement strand
GATAATGATAAGATGAGTAAAAGTAAAGGTAATGTTATTTATGCAGATGATTTAGTAGAGTTATTTGGTGTAGATGCAATTAGATATTATTTACTTAAAGAAATTCCTTATGCTAATGATGGTAATTTAACTTATGAATTACTTATAGATGTAATTAATAGTGATCTTGCTAATACTTTAGGTAATTTAGTACAACGTACTATTAGTATGGCTAATAAATACTTTGATGGTGTTGTTACTAATAAAGAATGTTATCGAGATATTGATACTTTACTTATAGATAAAATAAATAGTTTAGATGAAGAGATTAGTAAAGATATTGATAGTCTTGAAATTTCTAATGCTTTAAGTAAAATATTTGAAGTATTAAGAGCTAGTAATAAATATATAGATGATACTACGCCTTGGATTCTTGCAAAAGATGAGAAAAGTAAAGATAGATTAGAGACTGTGTTATATAATTTACTTGAATCAATTAGAGTATGTTCTATTAATCTTTCTTTTGCAGTACCTTCAACCTCAAAAGAGATTTTAAGACAGATTAATAATACTAGAAATGATAATAAATATTTAAAAGATAATAAATATGAAGTAAATAGTCCTCAAGTATTGTTTGCACGTATTGATAAAGAGAAGTTTTTAAGTGAACATGATTTGTAAAATAATCTGTAAAGAAAAAAATAAATGAGATAAAATTGCCGGTTTATCTCATTTTTTATGTTATAGTTTAAGGGTAGTGCGTAGTACAAGTAGTAATGAAGTCGTAAGAAAGGATAGGGTTATGACTAAAAAACGAAAATTAAGTTTTGAGGTACTTGTATTTATGATTCTTTATGGAGTATTGGTTGTAATGGTTATTTTAGGGCATAATATATTAGATATTGGTTATTTAATTATTTTGACAATTTATATTATTAGATTGTTTTTATGTCGAAGAAGAAACAAGTCTTGTAAATAGTAAAATACTGTTTAGAAGACTTCTTTTTTGATATAATGATTTTAGAAAGTGGTGATTTTTTATGTATATAGATACACATTGTCATTTAAGTAGGGAAGATTATGACGATATAGATAAAGTTATAGAAGAGAATAAAGAAGCAGGTGTTGATAAAATAGTTGTATCAGGATGTAGTAGAGAAAGTATAGAAGAAGTAATCAGTCTTAAAGATAAATATGATATGGTATATGTTACAATTGGATATCATCCAGATAATGCTGATATTGCTACTAAAGATGATTTAGATTATTTGAAAAGCTTGTTAAGTGAGAAAAAAATTATAGGTATTGGGGAGATAGGACTTGATTATTACTATACTAAAGAAAATAGAGATAAACAGATATGGTTATTTGAAAGTCAGTTGAAGATAGCGGAGTCTTTTAATCTTCCTGTTGTTATACACTCTAGAGATGCTACAATGGATACTATTAATATATTAAAAAAATATAAAGTAAAAGGAATAATTCATTGTTTTAGTGGAAGCTTAGAAACTGCTAATATCTATATTAAAATGGGATTTTTATTAGGAATTGGTGGTGTTGTAACCTTTAAAAATTCAAAGTTAAAAGATGTAGTTAAAGAAATACCTCTTTCATCTATTGTACTTGAGACTGATAGTCCTTATCTTACTCCGGTTCCATATAGAGGAAAAGTTAATTCTTCTAAGTATTTAGAGTATACTGCTAAGTTTATTTCTATGATAAAAAATATAAGTGTTTTAGAGTTAGCAGAAATTACCAGTAAAAATGCTTCTAGTTTGTTTGACTTTAATAGGTAATAATGCTAGTATTAATTTAATTAGAAGATGAGGTAAAAAGATGGGGAAAAAGTTTTTAAGATATTTTAGTTTTGTTATTATTGTTTTTGCTTTGGCTTTTGTGGTATTATCTGGAAATAATAAGACAGTTGTTATGACATCTAATATAAACAGTGTAAAGAGTTTACAAGCGGTTCATATAGTTAATAAGTATAACTCTATTAAAGAGATGGAAAAAGCTAAAGAGCCTCCTTTATATGATAGTTTCTATGATGCTATAGCTGTTGCTAATACTAGTCCAGTTGCTTTTATGGGAACTCTTACAGCATATGGGCCTGATTGTCCTGGGTGTTCTGGTAATAGTGCTTGTCCTCCAAGACAAAATTTTAAAAATGGAAATATTTATTTTGAAGATCAAGTATATGGAAAAGTACGTGTAGTTGCTGCTGATAGATCAATTCCATGTGGTAGTATTGTTAGAATTAGTGGTATTAATATATATAGTGAACCTATTCTTGCTATTGTTATGGATAGAGGTGGTGCAGTAACTGGTAATCATATGGATTTACTTTTTACTAGTCAGTCTAATTTAGAAGGTTTTGCAACTAGTCATAATATAAAATTTGAACTTATTAGGTATGGATGGTAATAAAGTGTCTAATTTTAGATACTTTATTATTTTTTTCAAAAAAATATTGCTTTTAGATTTAAACCTATGCTATAGTTATATTGTAGAAGGAGGTTAGAACAAAATGAAGGATAATAATTCTAAACAAGTTTTATTATCAGTTTTAGGAGTAGCTATTTTAGTTGTAGCTGTTGTAGGTGTTTCATTTGCAGCATTTACATTTAGTCAAACTGGTAATGTAGAAAATACAATTACTACAGGTACTATTAGTATGACTTATACTGAACCTGAAAATGGTATTAATTTAACAAATGCAATGCCTATGACTGATGATAGTGGTAAAGTTTTAGCTGCTGACAATGAAAAATTTGATTTTACAGTATCTGCTGATATTAGTGATGGTGGTGCTGGAACAGTAATTAATTATGCTTTAGCTGCTACTACTACTGAAGGTGCTACTTTAAAAGATCAGTATGTTAAAGTATACTTAACTGATCAAGAAGATGCACCTATTGGTGATTATGCTACAGCTGCTAAGACTGTTGAATCTTTACAAGATGGAACTGGTGCTAGTGATGCTGCAGGTGTTCCTGAAAATCAAAAAGTATTATATAGAAGTACTTATAAGGCTACTACTACTAGTTCATATCGTTTAAGAATGTGGGTATCTGAAGATTATCCTATTGATACAGCTAGTGGTTCTGAAACATATACTTTAAGAGTTAATGTATATGGTAAAGCTAACGCACAATAGTATGTCTTTAAAAGTGTCTAATCTCTGACACTTTTTTTGTTGTTTTAAAAAGTTATTGTTATTAATCTAATTTATGTGTTATATTTATAATATAGAATATGCAAGGATAGATATATTTTTGTAAAAATGTTATGGAGGGATTAATAATGGAAGGAAATAATTCTAAAGAGGTGCTTTTATCAATATTAGGAGTAGCTGTTTTAATTATCGCTGTTATTGGTATTTCGTTTGCAGCTTTTAATTTTTCACAGACTGGTGCAAAAGAAAATACAATTACTACAGGTAGACTTAGTATGAGTTATAGTGAAGATACTAATGGAATTAGTTTGGAAAATGCTCTTCCTATTTCAGATGAAGCTGGTAAGGCTTTAATTAATAGTAATGAAAAATTTGATTTTACAGTTGATGCTATTATTGAAGATGGTGATGCTGATACTGTAATTGATTATGCTATTACAGCTGTTAAGGTTGATGAGGCTACTACTTTAGATGATTCAGCAGTAAAAGTTTATTTAACTAATATTGATACTTCTACAGAAGTTCCTGTCTTAGAACCTACTAAATTATCTCTTGTAGAGAAAACAACATCTTCAGAACTTTCTTCAGCTCCTAGTGGTGAATTTAAACTTGCTACTGGTAAATTAAATGATTCTGCTACACATAAATATCGTTTAAGAATGTGGGTAGCTGATGATTATAGTGCAGGTGGTACTTCAGCAACATATCAATTAAAAGTAAATGTATATGGTGCAGCACAAGCTCAATAAAATTTAATATGAGGAGGACTCTAATATGAATGATAATGAAAATAAAACTAAATCAAAATCCTTAATTTTAATTATTATATTAGTAGCTATTTTAATAGTAGGTGTTTTTGGAGTAAGTTATGCTGCTATTTACTATTCTAAAATGGGTGAGAAAGTTAATAATGTATCAACAGGTACTCTTACAATGAGTTATAGTGAGAATACTAATGGAATTAATTTAACAGATGCTATTGCTACTAGTGATGCTGTAGGTATGGCTATGGGTGGTGAAAATGAATACTTTGATTTCACTGTTAGCGCTACTATGAGTGGTAATACTTCTGTTGATTATATTATTGCTGGTTCTAAAGATGCTAGTAGTACTTTACCAGATAATGCTATAAAAGTTTATTTAACAGAGATAAATGGTAGTAGTGTAAGTCAAGTTCTTGCTCCTACAAAAGTTTCTGAACTTGATTCAACTAGTAGTATTTCTTATGGCCCAGATAATCAATATCTATTATTACAAAGTAATTTTAATAATTCTTCTTCTCGTAATTATCGTTTAAGAATGTGGATTTCAGATGATTTTAATATGACAGTTGGTTCATATACATTTAGAATTAATGTATATGGAAATATGGCTGCTTAATAATAAATTAGTGTAGTTTATCTACACTTTTTCTTTACCTAAAAAAATTAGTATGATACAATTATCTTAAGAATAGGGAGTGTTGATTATGAACGAGCAGAATGTTAATAATGAAAAAATAGAAAGAGAATCTAATAATAAAATATTTGTTATTATTATTTGTTTATTCATATTTATTATTATGATTATAGGTGTTTCTATGGCTACTTTTACTTATACTAAAGAAAAAGATAGTGTAAATACTATAAGTACTGGTAATATATATTTAAATTATAATGAAGATAATAATGGTATTAATATTACTAATGCTTATCCTATGGCTGATGATTTAGGTAAAGTACTTACTAATGAAGATCAATATTTTGATTTTTCTGTTGATGCATCTATAACTGGTGATGTTGTTGCAAATTATGAGATATCTGCTATTAAAGATACTAACTCTACCCTTGGTAATGATGATGTTAAATTATATTTAGAAAAAAAAGTAGGTAATAACTATGAAGAAGTAATGGCTCCTAAAAATTTTACTCCGCTTACTAAAAGTACAGATTTAGGTACTATGGCTGGTTCTATGTTATTAGATAGTGGTTCTGTTTCTAAGAGTTCTTCTACTGATTATCGTTTAAGAATGTGGGTAGATTCTGATACAGTTGTAGACAATTTAGTTAAGAATTTTAAGGTTACTGTATCTGTAAAGGCAAAAATAGATTTGTCTAAATAAGTTTAATCTATTTTTCTTTTTTGATGTTTGTGTTATTATATATTTTAGAATATTAAGTGGGTGATATCTTGAAAGATGATTTAAAGAATAAAATGTCAACCGTGAAAAACATTTTTCATTTTATAGCGACTGTATTGATGTATTCTATATGTCTTATAATGATTATTGTTTTCTTGGTTTTTGTTATTAACTTTATAGATAAACAACATAATATTAAATCTGGAAATGATAAAAAAGATTTATTTTCTGCATATACAATAGTTAGTCCTTCGATGGTTCCTACCATAAATGTTTTGGATGTAGTTGTTACCATGAGAGTTGATGATCCAGAGGATTTAAAGAAGGGCGATATTATAACATTTAATTCTACAGAATATAGTTATTCTGGTGTTACTATAACTCATAGAATAACTAATATTGATAAAACTAGTGATGGACAGTACTTATTTACTACAAAGGGTGATAATAATAATACTGAAGATTCTGCGAGAGTAAGTTTTGATAAGATTTATGGTAAAATATTATTTAGAATTCCAAAAATTGGTTATATTCAATACTATTTAAGTTCTATTTTAGGATGGGTTGCTATTATAATTGTTCCTGCTGTTATGATTATAGGTTATGATATTTATAAACTTGTAAAAACCTTAAGAACTCCTGATAGTGATAAAAAAACTAAAAAGATAAATAATATTAAAAATAATAAAAAAGTTAAGGTAAAAAAAGAAGGAAGGTTTAAAAAATGAAAAAAGTAATTTTGTTAATGTTGGCGGGGGTAGCATTATTTGCGTTTATATTTTCAGCTTCTATTTTGTGGTATCGGTTCTTTTATGCTAATCCGGATGTTAATTCAGTAGGTTCTGTTAATATTAAACTAAATAATGATAATAATACTATTAATGAAGGAGATTTTATTCCTTTGGATGATGAGACTGCCAAAGGTGTTACTCCTTATGAATTTGGTGTAGAAAATAATAATGATAATGATACTTCTTATGTTGTTTTATTAGAGGATAGTATAATTAGTGATGATGCAACTTATAGTAGTAAAGAGTTATTATCTAGAAATCAGTTAAAATATTATTTATCTTTGAATGGACAAATTATTAAATCAGGATATTTAAGTGATATAAAAAATAATGTTTTAGATACTAGAGTTATATCTGCTTCTCAAGTTAATCAATATCAATTAAGAATTTATGTTCCTGAGAATGTTCAAAATACTGCTTGGCAGAATAAATATTATCATTTTGATGTTAAGGTAGAAATGAAGGAGGAATTATGAAAAAAATATTATTAGAGTATGCTAATATGTTTGCTTATGCGATTACTGGTCTTGTTTTTGGTCTTTCTTTCTTTTTACTATTTATAAATTTTTATCATATGCAAGAGTTATCTTTGACAGTTGATGTTACTGCTTTAAACGATACTAATAAAGCTAGTATACAAAGTAAGATTGAAACTATTAAAAATAATATTAGTGTTTATGATCAATCTACTTATACTGGTAATTTAAATATTTATGCTTTGAATAATGCTAAATTAAAATTAGAATCTTGTGTAGAAGTGTTTGAACGTGATGAGATGATGAAGTATTTGGAATTAGATCAAATTGGTATTAAGGATGCTTATAATTTTACTATAGATTATAAAAATAATATTTTAAATGATTGTTTAGTTATGCAGATAAAGTCTATGTTTAGTAGTGATGTTATAGCTTTATTACCTAATTATAATTTGATAGAACCTTATGTTGATAATAACATTAATATTTTACTTTCATCTATAGATTATGTTGAGAGTAATATTGAAAATTCAGATCATTATTATTTTACTACTGATAATAATAAAAATAACTTCTTTGACTTAGTAAATGATAGTTATTCTGATACTATGAAAAATTATCAAAATGCTCTTGATTTAGTAGTTGAAATTTCAAACTGGTATAGAAGTGTTGTAATTGGAGGCTAATATGAAGAAAATATTTAATATATTATTTTACGTATTAAAATTCATTTTATTGATAGCTGCTTTTGGTTTAACATTATTTATAATAATTAGAATGGATATAAGATTAGAAAAAAGTATTATGAGTTCTTTTGAGAGCTTTATACCTTTTATAGTTATTTTTATCCTATTTATGGTTAATATGATATTTAGACAAGTGGGTGTTACTAAAAATTTATTTTATAATTTAACTTGTTGTTTAGTTTTATCTACTATTGTTTTAGTTTCTTTAAGAGCGGTTTTAGATACTAATATGGTTTTAAATGGTAAATATGGATATGGTATTGATTTTAATTTCTTTGATAATTTCTTAGCTTATATTAATATAATGCTTTATGGATTATCAGTTGCTAATATTTTCTTTATGTTTAGAGAAAAAGATGTTAAGGAAAATAAAGTAGAGAAGAAAGTAGATAAAAAAGAGATTAAACATAAAAAAGTAAGTAAGGCATAGATAACTTATTTGCTTTTTTTTATATAATAGGAAATTTATACTAAAAAATCGAAAAAATGTATTGACAAACATATTTTCTAGATAGTACACT
>CALVIY010000050.1 GCA_944331955.1 uncultured Bacilli bacterium | reverse complement strand
CTAATTATGGTTTTATTTTAAGATATCCTAAAGATAAAGAAGATATTACTACTTATAGTTTTGAAGCTTGGCATTATAGATATGTAGGTGTTGAATTAGCACAAAAAATAAAGGCTAGTAACCTAACCTTTGATGAATATTATGTAAGATATTTAGAAAGTGATAAAAAATAATATAAATTCATTTATGATACTTGCATAAAAGTTACTTATGTGATAGGATGTATATGTAAGAAAAAATTTCATACAATATAAAAAGAGGGAAATACTTAACTGGCGTAAGTTGAGTACTGCCCCTATTATTGGTTTTAGTACTTAATCTATGAGAGATTGAGTACTTTTCTTATATAATCTATTTTACAAATAGTAAGATAATTAACAAGAAGATAATAATGAATAGCCCAAGTACTAAAAAGTCTGTTTTTTTCATATTATCAGGCCTCCTCCTTATTAAGAGTAGGCAAGTACTCAATAGTTAAGTTTTCCCTACAACTATAGTATCATATTGATTTCTATAGCACAAAAGAAAAAGTAATAAAAAAGTTACGAATTTTCGTAACAATAATACTTACTAATAACTTAGCCTTTGACAAATATTATGTAAGATATTTAGAAAGTGATAATAAGCAATATAAATTCATTTATGATACTTGCATAAAAGTTACTTATGTGATAAGATGTATATGTAAGAAAAAAATTCATACACTATAAAAGGAACACTTAATATTCGCATGTTGAGTGTTACCATAATAAAAGTTGGTACCACCTAAATCATTGCTGAGTTAGGTGGTTTTCCTTTATATTAGTACTATAAATAGTAAGAATAGTAAAAGGAAGATAATCATTACTAAAGAAAAAATCAGAAAATCTTTCTTGTTCATTGACATCACCTCCCTCTATTTATAGAGTTTGGTAACCACCCAACTATTAAATGTTCCTAAAAATATAGTATCATATTAATTTCCATAGCGCAAGAGAAAAAGTAATAAAAAAGTTACGAATTTTCGTAACAATAATGCTTACTAATAACTTAGCCTTTGACAAATATTATGTAAGATATTTAGAAAGTGATAATAGTTAAATATCACTTTTTATTATAGAAAAAAGACAATCACTTGTCCTCCTTCTTAATCGCTTCATCTATATCACTTTTCTTAAGTCTTAATGTTTCTTGAATTACTCCTGTAGCATTAAAACACATTCCAAGGGTGAAGATATAAGCTAGTATGTAAACCCAAATTAATAACACTAAAATATTAGACATTGCTCCATAAAAGACATTATAGTTAGCAAAATAATCTACATAAAAAGCATATATCTTAGAACTTATTAACCACATAATAGTTGTAAATAATGCTCCTGGAATAGTACTTTTACTACTTATCTTAGTATCTGGAGCGATTGTATAAAGTAGTTTTAAATTATAATAAATTAATAATAATGATATAGGGTATTCTAAAATACGATAAGTATTTTCTACTAAACTAGTTAAACTATCATTATGAATAGAAGTAGTAATTATTTTAATTATAATATCACCAAATGCTGGTACTAATATTAAGAATAAAAATAGTACTACTAATATTAAAGTCATTAAGACAGCTTTTCCTCTTCTTTTTAGCTCACTATGTTCTCTTACTTTATATATTTCATTTGATGTATTAATAATAGAATATGTACCATTACTTGCAAGTAAAAAAGCGGCAAAAAAGAATATTATCATATTAAAATTTAATAAATTTCCCCCATTGTTAGCATTAGCAGGTATTAAGTAATTAATAACATCACTTGGAACGACTGATTCTAATATTTCTTTAATACTAGTCGCAGGAAGTCCAAACTCACTACCTATAGCACCTACTAAAGCGATTAAAGGGATAATAGAAATAACAAGAAAAAAAGCAAGTTGACCAGGAAGAATTCTCATTTCTGGCAATTTAATTATTGAAATAACTCTTCTTAAAAATATCTTCATTTTCTTGCTTTTCTTCATTTTTATCTCCTACTTTAACCCTTGCTTCTTTGTCATCATTTCAAGTGTTGCTTCATTAATTGCATCATCTAGTGTCTTAATATCATCTTCTATCATACTGTAACCAACACTTGCTCCAAAGTCATGTGGTAAACTCTTCATTTCTTTTTCTATTTTTTTAGCATAAGTTTCTACTTGTCTTTCACTATATCCAACTAAATAAACTAAGAATTCATTACCATCTGTTCTAATTATTTCACTATTTTCTAGTTGGGTATTAACTAAAGTTGATGCTGCGGTTACTATTAATTTATCTCCTTCTTCATGTCCATAATTATCATTAACATATTTAACATTATTTAAATCTATTATAACTACTGCCTGAGGATACACTTTACTAGCTTCCCAATCAGGTGCTTTTTTATTTAAATAATTTCTATTCTTAAGCGATGTTAATAAATCTGTATATTTATGTCTATCTTCTTTCTTAACCTTCTTTATCTTACGTTTACGTTTAAAGTATAGATAAAGAAATACTAAGGCAATTAAAGGTATAGAAACAATGACTAGTATTATTAAGAATAGTCCCATAAAACTACTTCTTTCAACTATAGATCTACTAATATCTGCAAGTCCATTATTACGATAATTATAATATGAATTGGTTGTAATTATATAGTTAAATAGATTATAGAAAGTATTATTACTATTCTTTACCATAAATTTATAATCATTCATCATTGTATCTTGATATAATACATCATAATCTTCAAATGTTGTATTTTTATAAAGATTATATATTTCTTCATCAAGAACTAACATCTTATCATTAGCATTTTCTACTAAATCACTATTATTATCATATACAGTTATATCACTTCTACTATTATTTTCAAAATAATTATAAAGTGAAGTATTATCAATCATGGCAATTTCTTCATCTTTAAGGCTTTCAAATGAATTAACAACATGATTATCACTTCTTCTACCTAATACTACATAGTCTTCTATAAAAGTAGATATTGTTTCTTTATAATCATCATTAACACTTGCAAAGTTATAATAATCAAAATAAATATCTACATCGCCTTTTTCTATCGCTTTTCTTAAGGCTTCAACACTACTATATCTCTTATAAGAAAAACTAATATTAGTAAGTCTACTCATTCTATTTAAGTATTCTCCGGCAATTCCTGATACTACTCCATCGACATTAACTTCATATGGATAATTCTCAACATAACCATAAACATAGTTTTTCTTAACTAAATCTGTAGAATCAGCAGAACTTACTTTATTTTGAGAAATATAATAATTAAAGTATGCATCATTATATTCATCTACATAATTATCTGCTTTCCATTTTTCAAAATATTTTTTTACAATAGTATTAAGTTTAGCATTAGACTTATCATTACTTAAGGTTAATACTATTTTTTTAGACATTTCAGTAAAATAATAATTTATATAGTAACTATTATTTTCAATAGTTTTATCCAAATACATTATATTAGGAACAATAATCATATCTACTTCATCATTATCTAATGCTGTAAATAATTCATCAATTGTATTATAAGATTTAAAAGCAAGATTAGTTCCTGTTTTTAAATAATAACTAAGTTCTGCTGTATCACTATTAAAAACTCCAAAAGTAATATTAGACATATCACTTACTTTATTAATTCTCATATAATTTTTTCCAATAGCGATATATCCATCGTTTGCAATTAATAAGTCATTATTAGAAAGCTCATCTTCATTATTTAAAATTCTAAAACTATAAGCATCGTTCTTTTCTAATTCATTACTCTTAGAATAGGCCATTCTATTGAATTCTAAACCTACATTCTTTTCAAAATCATCTAAAAAATCAAAGAATACACCTTCCCCATTAAGTCCATAAAGTGGGTAATCATTAATTACATTTATATCAACCATAGTAGTATCATTATCTATTACCCATTTCTTTTCATTAACAGTTAAAGATGTTTTAGCATCTTCTCTATTATAATAGATAAATACTCCGATAAATACAACTACTACAACTAAAAGAGGAAGAATGATTAATAACTTTTTCTTCATAATTCCTCCTATCTATCTTTAGTCCATGAAAATTCATCTTTATCTTGATGTTTATATCCTATAATAGGAAATCTAGCATCATCATTATCTTTACTTATAAATACTTGAATATCATAAAAACCTAATTGTTCTTTATCAAGGGTATCTGTAATAGATGAAGTTAAGGCTTTAGCAGGATCTAATTCTACATCATCATTAACAGTAATTAAAACATTTAAAGTACGTCCCTTTATATCTGTTTCAACTTTTTTTACTTCATCTTTTCCTTCTAAAGATGATATTATTTTATCTTGCTCATCATCAGTTATTTCAACTTCTTCTATACCATCTAGTCTATCACCATAGATAGCAGTTCCTTCATTTGGAAAGAAAGTTAATTTAATAGCAAAAACTAAAATTACAAAGATTACACAGATGATGAAAGCAACTGCAGTAACCTTATTATTTTTAATAAATTTTTTCATTTTATCACATCCTAGTATAATTATTATATAATATTATTTAAAAGTTAGCAATTACTTATTTAGGGCATCAACTAATAAATCATTAGCTTTCTTAGGATTAACACTACCCTTAGTTTCTTTCATTACTTGTCCCATTAAGTATTTTAAGGCTCTATCATGACCACTCTTATAGTCATTTACACTATCAGGATTATTTTCTATTACTTTAGTAATTATTTCTTTAATAAAGCTATCATCAGTAATATTTTCTATTTTAAATTCTTTCTTTAACTCTTCAAGAGTCAAATCACTCTCCATTAATGAATCAATTAAGTCTTTAACATTTTTATTAGATAACTCTCCTTTTTCAAGATTATCTACAACATTAACTAATTTTTCATATGAAAGATGTGTATCTGTTATTACTTTATTATGTTTATTTAAGTATGAAGAAATATCTGAAAGTAATAAATTAACTACGGTTACATAATTTGTTTTATATTCAAGTAGACCTAAGAAATAATCATTTAATGATCTATTATTAATTAATTTTTCTATCTGTAAAGAACTTAGTCCTATCTTACTATATTTTTCTCTTAACTCATCTGGAAGTAAAGGAAGTGTACTTAAAGCATCATTAATAAATTCATCTGTTAATTCTAAGTAAGGAATATCTGGTTCTATAAAGTAACGATAGTCATTACCTGTTTCTTTAACTCTCATAAGAATAGTTTTATTATTTTTATCATCAAAACGTCTTGTTTCTTCTCTAATAGTTTCACCATTATTTAACATTTCTTCTTGTCTTTTTATTTCATAGTCTATAGCAAGACCAACATTATGGATGGAACTAACATTTTTAACTTCTACTTTAGTACCAAATTTATCATCTTTACTAATAGAAATATTAGGTTCACATCTCATACTACCTTCTTCCATTTTACAATCACTAATATTAGCATAAAATAATAGTTCTTTTAGTTTTGTAAGGTAGGCCATTGCCTCTTTTCCATTTTTTATACATGGTTTAGTTACAATTTCTATTAAAGGTACTCCTGCTCTATTAAAATCAAGTAAACTAACATTAGAACGATGTGCACTTTTACAAGTGTCTTCCTCAATATGTAACTCTTCTATTTCTATTTTTTTCTTAACTCCATCTACTTCTATTTCAACATAACCATTTCTACCTATAGGTGTTCTATTTTGCGTAATTTGATAGTTTTTAGGATTATCTGGATAAAAATAGTTTTTTCTATCAAAGTGCATTCTACGAGTAATATCACAGTTTAGGATATGAGCGGTACGTATTCCTTGTCTTACTACTTCTTTATTTATAGTAGGAAGTGTTCCTGGATAACCTAAATCAACTACATTAACTGAAGTATTAGTAGCCATACCATAAGAGTTAGCACTACTTGAAAATAGTTTACTATTACTTTTAACTTCTACATGAACTTCAATACCTATTGTAGGAGTAAATTCACTCATCTTTTCACCTCCTCTATAAAACTTGCAAGACGATAAATAGTCGCTTCATCAAAGGCTTTACCTATTATATGTAGTCCTATAGGCATATCTTCACTATTAGTACCTATAGGAACGTTTAAGCCAGGAAGTCCTGCCATATTAACTGGTATTACTAAAACATCATCCATAAAGGCTTTATGAGGATCATCTTTACTAGTACCAAGTAAAGGAGCGACTCTTGTAGTAGTTGGTCCAATAATTAAGTCATAGTCTTTAAAGATACGATTAAATTCTTTAGTAATATCATCGCGTACCTTCAAAGCTTTATCATAATAAATTCTAGCATTTTCTCCACTTAGGATATAAGAACCTACCATAATTCTTCTTTTGACTTCATCACCAAAACCTTCTCCTCTAGTTTTAGCATACATTGTATCAACATCATTTACATCATTTGCTCTAAATCCATAACGGACACCATCAAAACGAGCTAAATTACTACTAGCTTCTGCCATAGCAATTATCTGATAAAGATTAACTGCAGTATCTAAATATTTCATATCTATAATATCAACAATCGCTCCATTTTTTTGTAATAATGAAATGACTTCTTTAATTCTTTTACTGATTTCTTCATCAACAATATCACTAATAAAGTATTTAGGTAATGCTATTTTCATACCAGCGATTTTTTCACCTATAAGTCTTGTAAAGTCTTCTTTATCTTTTTTTACACTAGTAAGATCTTTTTCATCTTCACCTACTAAAATATTTAGTAAAGCTGCATTCTCATAAACTGTTCTAGTCATTGGCCCTATAGCATCAAGGCTTGAAGCAAAAGCTACTAATCCATAACGAGAAACTCTTCCATAGGTTGGTTTCATACCAACAATACCTGTATAACTAGCAGGTTGTCTAATACTTCCACCTGTATCTGTTCCAAGAGCGAAAGGAACTATACCTCCTGCTACAGCAGCTGCACTACCACCAGAACTACCTCCTGTAGCTCTTGTTTTATCACGAGGATTTAAAGGAGCTCCAAAATAACTAGTCTCACTAGTTGAACCCATAGCAAACTCATCCATATTAGCTTTTCCTATAATAAGCATCTTCGCTTCTTTAAGTTTCTTAATGGCAGTGGCATCATATATAGGAATAAAATTATCTAAGATATGAGATGCACAGGTTGTACGAATATCTTTAGTTATAATATTATCTTTAACAGCAATAGGAATACCAAAGAATAGATTATCAGGATCTACTTCACCTAAGGTGCTTGCCTCTTCTCTTACTTTATCATTAATTGTAATAAAGGCATTTAAATCTTTATTATTTTCTATTTCTTTTAAAGCTTCTTCTACTAAATCAAGAGGAGTTATTTTTTTCTCTACTAATAACTCATGTATTTTTCTTATATCTAAATTTAAATATTTACTCATTTATCATCACCGGCACTTCTATAAAACTTCCATTCTTTTTAGGAGCGTTTATTGTCGCATCTTTAGCATTTAACATATCTCCTACCTCATCTTCTCTTAATCTAGCATTAGATTCTATTGGTGTATACATCATCTCATCATCAAAGTCTTTTACTTCTTTTATTTTATCTATATCATCCATTAGTACTTTAAGATGCACTCTAAACTTTTCAATCTCTTCTTCAGTAAGAGAAATCCTAGCAAGATAGGCAACATGTAGTACTTCTTCTCTACTTAATTTATCCATAATATCCTCTCTTTCCTATTGGTTATTATAACATAATCAACAGAATAAAAAAAGTAATAGTCTTCTATTACCAGGATAAACGCATGAAATTTTAAAATCATGTGTTTTTTTCTAGCAATTTAGCAATGTCTTTAGTATTTAATAACTT
>CALVIY010000049.1 GCA_944331955.1 uncultured Bacilli bacterium | reverse complement strand
TATGACTACAAACAAGGTTTACCTTTGTTTGTTATCCACATTATAAATCGGTATCATTTTAACTAATGTTTAACATTACAATTTCTAAACTTCTAACTTATATGGAAAACAAGATGTTCCATCACCATCTACTATTTTGATATCAGATTTTAGAAAAACGGTTGGGCGTACTGTGTAATTATTGCAAGCATTGGTGTCCGCGAAGTTGTAAACATAACCACTCGCGCCAACACGAAACACGTAGTAAGAGATAGATGAGTGATGCGAAAATGTCCATTGTGTATATCTACTTTCATATAGCCAGTCATTGTTTTTACAGTCACTAAATTCACTACTATCCCAATTATATAACTCTTTATTTAAACAGGCATTTCTATCTTGTGTACTTCCTCCACTTGTTGCATATCCATAATCACTTGGATACATCAATCCTACTTTTCCTACAAAACTTGTATCTCTTAGGGATGTACTACTATTATATACATTTGTCCCTCTTTCATATGTGTACCAGTGACTTGCTAGTCCATTACTTGCACTTGTATAATTTGATGCTCCCCCTAAATACCAAAGAGTATCACCAATCATGTTTTTTGCATCATCTTTTAAACCTGTCGTTGTAAAGTCACAGTTTGTTGTCGCATTATTTTGTCCACTATAACAAGTCCCACTTCCACTATTCCAGTATAAACTTCCTCCTACACTTTCACTTTCATGTCCAGGATTTAATAAGTAATTTAGTCTTGCATCAGTCCAATTATTTTTACCATAATTAGACTCTGCACCTGTATTACGTGTTTTATTATCCCAAGAGTAACTACCAATAGATTCATTTCTTATTATCTTTAGTCTTTCTTCAATATTACCTGTTCCATCATCTATTGTGAAGACTCCTATTATTCTCCATAACTCACCATTAAACTCTACATAATTATTAGGATCTACTCCTATATATCTATAATCTGTTAGGGCATCCGTCTGTTCTGTTGCAGGATGACTATGTACCCATGCTTCTTTTTGTTGTGATGTTGTTGCAGTTGCATAATCTAAATCTTCTGCATTTGCATTATTTTTAACTAATTCTACGGCATTAGTAGGAACAACCTCATACTTTTCAAACAGATAATTATTTTCATCTAAACTTAAATCGTTATAATCAAGTCCTACTTTTACTCCTAAATTAATTGTAATACTATTATTAGTATTATTATCTACTTTTATTTTATATATATTACTGGAAGCAGCTGTACCACTTTTTTCTAAATTAACTCCTTTAGCATCAGGTGTTGCCATTCCTTCACAGTCTAATATATATCCCATTTTTACATTAGCAGCTTCTTTTCCTATATAATAAAAGTTAAATCTTGCTACTCTATTATTAGGATTACTTAAAGTAACTTTAAATGTTTTAGAACTATTAGATTCTACTGTTAAAGTATTAGAATCAATATCATCTACAGTAAGTTTATATTCTAAATTACCTGTAACAATACTTATAGCATTTCCTTTTTCCTTACTTACTGTAAACATAGCATAAGAAAAATATCCTCCTAATATTAGTAGTGTTATTATAATCATTACTATCATATATATCTTACTAAAACTTGTTTCTAATAATAATTTTTTCATCATCTTACTCCCTTCATTATTGCACTTAAAAAGAATAGAATTATCCTATTCTACTCTTCTTGCATAACGAAAGAAAGTAACTATTTCACTATTAAACTGCCCCCCCCCAGGTAACATATTGTAAACATAATCTCTTCATATTTTTTACCTTCTTTCTTTACTGTTTTAAATTATCTACTGGTAAAATAAAGCTTATCTCACCTTTTGCTTCTCTAGCTGCTTGCCAACAAGAACTTATATTAATACCACCATCTGGTACCCAAGCCATAATTAAATTAACTAATGTTGGTAATAGAAATATTATAATTGCTGCTGCTATCTGAGATATTATTTTTCTAATAAAATGTTTTTGATCAGGATCTGTTATAACCTTAATAATAGTTAGTATTAAACTAATTATTAAGATAATAGGTACTGCTACACAGATAATTTGAAAAGCGGTTTGTGTTAAAGATAAAATATTAATTAAAGCATAATCACTACATGCATCTGCTGTTGCTAATATAAACATACTTAAACACCTCCCTTAGTTTTTTTCTCTGATACAGCAATTCCATCTCCTATATCATAAATCGTTGTATTATAGTTATCATTATCCTTTAAAAAAGTAATATAATCTTTTATTTTTCTAACTATTCCTCTTACATTTCTACTCTTAATTTCTTTTTCACTTTTCTTTACTAAACCATGAAAATACATATTATCAGTAATTATAAAGCCTCCATCATTTAAGTTTCTTTCAAAAAGTTCAAAAAACTTAATATTTTGTGCTTTAGCAGCATCTATAAAGATTAAATCATACTTTTCTTCTATTCTAGTCTTTAAAGCATCATTAAATATTAAAGTAATTCTATCTTCTAAATTTAATTTCTTAATATTTTTAATCGCTTCTAAATATCTTTCTTCATCTCGTTCTATCGTAGTAACTTTTAAATTAGGACTACATAAGCTCATCATTATAGCAGAATATCCTATCGCTGTTCCTATTTCTAAAACATTTTTAATTTGATGCTTAATGATAAAGGTTGTTAAAAAATCTATTCCCTCAGATTGCATAATAGGTATTTTATTATCTATTGCATATTCTTTTATCTCTTTTATCTTAGCATAGTTATTATTTACCATATCCAATCACCATTTTCTTTTAATTCTTGTACTTTTTCTTCATGTTCTTTAACATTTCTAGTAAAATATACATTTCTATTTTTATCTGCAACAAAATATAAATAATCACTAGTTTCTGGATTAATCGCTGCTTCTATACTAGATAAAGAAGGACTACATATAGGTCCTATAGGAAGACGTCCTGCCATTTCACTACTTCTTGTATTATAAGGATTATAAGTATTAAACATTTCACTTGTTAAATCAGAATCCATCTCTTCATTAAAAGCATAATATGTAGTAACATCACTACCTAAATTCATTCCTAAGTTTAATCTGTTATTAAAAACACTTATAATAAGGCGTCTATCTTCATCTTTTACTCCTTCAAGTTCGGCAATACTAGCGAGTGTTACTATACTATGAATATCACTGTTTTGTAGTCTTTCTTTATATTTTTCTAACTTCTCTTCTTCTTCATTTAAAAGAGTTCTAATAATACTCTCACTAGTTAAATTATCTTTATTAAACTCATAGGTATCAGGGAAAAGATATCCTTCTAATGGATAATATATTTCTTCATTTAAAATACTATCTGTTAAAAACCAATAATCATTTATTAAAGAAGTAAGTAAAGTAGGATCTTTCGCTGTATTAATAAAGTCTTCACTAGATATATTAGTAACTTCTGAAATTAACTCAGCATAGTCTTTAATAGTTTCTCCTTCTTTAAATGTTATTCTAATAACATCCCCATTAGCACTCCCTTTTACTAGAGCATCTACTATTTCATTTAAACTCATACTCTTAGTTAAAAGATAAGTAGAAGCTTTAAGACTACTAACATTATTTAATTTTAAATAAACTTTAAAAAACAATTCACTTTTAATTAAACCTCTATCTTTTAAGGTTTTTGCAATATTATTAGTTGACATACCTTCTGGTATAACTACTTCAATATCTGCTTTACTACTACTATCAATAGGACTAACGCTATATTGATAATATGCAAAACTAGCGATTAGCAAAAGACCAACAAAACCAAGTACCAAAGCTAATATGCGACTCTTCCTCATACTGCCAATCCCCTCTAATTATTAATTTTCTGTTCTTTCTGTTTGGGCTTTAACTTCCTCTTGAATAGTTTCAAGTATTTTCTCAATTACTTGCCATTCTTTTTCTGTTTCAATTGGATCTAACTTTGTAGAATCTGTTCCAGGATAATAAACACTGGCATATACTTGAACATTTCCCTTTTCATCAACACTATTATCTGTATAAGCTATATAACTTTTATTAGTTTCTTCATTATCAAAAGTAAATAATACATCATATACTGTTTCATTACCATATTCATCTTTTAATTTAAATTGATTTTTTTCATCCATATTATTTTCTCCTTTTATCTAAAAATGTTTGTAATATAATTGTAGCAGCTACTTTATCTATAACTTTCTTTCGTTTTTTTCTACTAGTATCTCCTTTAATTAAAATAGACTCAGCACTTTTAGTAGAAAGTCTTTCATCTTCTAAATATATAGGTAGATTAATATTAGACTCTAAAAACTCTTTATATTTTAAAGTAGCTTCTGCTCTAGGTCCTAAAGTATTATTCATATTTTTAGGTAATCCTAGAACAAGTCCTTCTACTTCTAAATCATTTATAATAGTTTTTAACTCTTCTAAACAGTCTTCTGGTTTATTATCATGATGTAAAACTTTATATGAAGTTGCAATCAAGCCTGTTTTATCGCTAATAGCAAGACCAATAGTCTTAGTACCTAAATCTAATCCTAAATATCTCATTATTTATTTAACATACTAGTAAGTAAGACTTCTACAATTTTACTTCTATCAATTGTCTTAATTTTACTTCTAGCATCTTGATAACTTGAAATATACCCTAAATCTCCACTGATTAAATAACCTACTATTTGGTCTATTGGGTTATATCCTCTTTCTTTTAGGGAATTATAAACTTCAAGTAATGTCTTATGAACTGTCGCTTGATCATTACTAACTAATTTAAATAATCTTGTTTTATCATCCATATTATCACCTCACTACAATTACTAAATTAAGTTTAGCATTTTTTATAAATAAGTTCAAGTAAATTAGAAAAAAGCATATACTTAATATTTAACTTTCTCCTACTAACTTAGCATGTACTACAAGTCTTCCTGTATTATCTAAATTACAAGTAGATAAAGTTATAATCTTAGAATTAGCATCTAATATTTCAGAATATTGATAAAGACTTCTAGACTTTAGAGTATTTAAGAAATTAAGATAATCGTTATCACTATTAAAAGTTGTAGTTAAATAATATATTTCAGGGTCTATCTCATATACTGAAAATACATTAAAGGTATAAGTTTTATCTTTAGTAATTAATAGTATTGTATGACTACCATTTCGATAATAATCATCAGTAAAAAGTTTATCTAAAGGTCCAAACATAGTATTATCTAATCTATGATGTCCATAAATTATTGTATTAAGAGAAAGGTTATCAAATGTATTACGATAATCTGCAAAAATCGCTCCTTTCCCTGAATAATTATGATTAAAATCGTGATCTAAGTAATAATCATTATTATCTGTTTGTACTACAGGATAACTAATATTAGTACCTTCAACTATTATATAGGCAACTGTATCAGGATTAGTAGAAATTAAACTATTAAAATCAATATTGGTCTCATAATTTATATTATTCTCTACATCATTATTAGTAGAATCATTATCAAGTGTACTAACATTTTCATAAGTAAATATCTGAACTTCTTCTTTTTCTTTATATGAAGTTTTAGGAACAAAGATATTAATTAAAGAGATAATTGTTACTACATATAAAGTTACTAACAATAAGTTTTCTGGGTGTTCTTTTTGTCTATTAAAAAAGTTTTGAACCTTAGTATCGCTTTTTCTTGTAAAGATATAAATAATTTTATTTATTATAGTACAGATAAAAATTTGTAAATTACTAATAGTTAAAGAAAAGCCTACCATGGCATAATGAATTGGTAAAAATAATATTTTAAAGAATTTCACTATGCATCATCCTTTCCTTTAAATCATATCTTTTTCTTCTAATATTTTTAAAGCCTCATCTAATATTTTCTCTTTTCTTTGTCTTAACATAAACTTATAAAATTCTTTTTGTAGTGATGTTATTTCTTCTATATTATCAATAAAGTTATTTATCTTTTCTAAGTCTATTCTTTTAGTAATTTTAATTAAAGAGTTAGTACAGTCTTTATATTTACCACTACTTAGAAAATCAAAATAATTTATACGTTTTCCTTCATATGTAATAGCAGATGTTGGAATACTATAAATCCTTTTATTAAGCTCATTTTTATCTTCAAAGACACTCTTCATAATATTTTCATCAGCCCCGGGATATAAACTACTTCCTAAGTCCCAAAGAGGTGCTAGTTTAATAGAATCATCCAAAACATTATATAGAAATCCCCAATTACCATTATGTCTATCCCAGTTACCAACAAAAGCATCAGCGATAAATGTGTCAAAGAAAAACTCTCTTAATATTTTACTATCAACTATAGTCTGTTTATCTATTGTTTCTAAAATACTATCTATGTCTGTACCATTTCCTTTTCTAATAGAATCTATTATTTGGTTTTTTAAAGATGCAAAATCTTGAATAACAAAACCATCTTTTGCAAAATCTTTACACGCAACTACTAGTTTATCTTTTTCATTTACTTTATAAATTCCTAGTAAAGTTTCTTGTACAGGTAAGTTTAACATAGACAAGATGTGACTACCAATATATTCACTAATACAAGCATTTGTATAATTCATATCTTTATTAATTTTAGGAACTGATGAGAATTTTAACATATATCTTTCACCATTATATATAACACTTATTTTTTCACCATTCGCTCCATTATAACCTTTATTAGTTCTAGGACAATTAGTAAAATCTATCACTTTAATCACCTCTTTATAATCCTAAATATTTACTTCTTAAATAAGCAGCTTGTTCACTAGATATCATATTTTCTACTTCTGCAGCATTTATATCACTTTGTAATTCACAATAGTTAGAGTCCAAGTCATTTGTTTTATTCCCCTTCTCTATCTCTTTTAAAGTATCTTTCATCTTTTTAAGAGAATATCTTAATGGTTCTGGTAAATCTAGTTCTAAATAAGTTTTATCTATTGGTTTACCTGTTTTTATATCAATTTTATTATCCATATTAACACCTTCTTATTATTAGTATAACAAAAATAGATGGAATTTTCCATCTATTCTGCAACACTTTCAAATTGTGAATTATAAAGTTCTGCATAGAAACCATTTTTCTTAAGTAATTCATCATGTGTTCCTTGTTCTACTATATCTCCATCTTTCATTACTAAGATAAGGTTAGCATTTTTAATAGTAGATAATCTATGAGCGATAACAAAGCTTGTTCTTCCTTCCATTAAGTTATCCATCGCTTCTTGGATTAATTGTTCCATTCTGGTATCGACACTACTAGTCGCTTCATCTAAAATTAGTATCTTAGGATCTTTTAGAATAACTCTTGCGATTGTTAGTAATTGTTTTTGACCTGCTGATACGTTATCACTTTCTTCATTTAGAACCATATCATAGCCTTCTGGCATTGTTCTAATAAAGTGATCAACATGGCTTGCTATCGCTGCATCATATACGGCTTCATCATTAGCATTTAAATTACCATAACGAATATTTTCTTTAATAGTATCACTATAAAGCCATGTATCTTGTAATACCATACCAAAGAGACTTCTTAAATCATCACGTTTCATATCTCTTATATCAACTCCATCTATTTTAATAGAACCAGAGTTAACATCATAGAATCGCATTAATAGTTTTACAATAGTTGTCTTACCTGCTCCTGTTGGTCCAACAATGGCAATCTTTTGTCCCTTATGCATCTTGGCACTAAAGTCATTGATAATAATTTTATTTTTATTATAACCAAACTTAACATCTTCAAATGTAACTGTATTCCCCATCTTGTCTAAGTCATAAGTTACTTTCTTAACTTCAGGAACTTCTTCTTCCTCTTCTAAGAATTCAAAGACTCTTTCAGCTGACGCTACCATTGATTGAATCATATTACCAATTTGGGCAATTTGTGAAAGTGGATTCATAAAGTTTCTGATATATTGTGTAAATGATAAGATATCACCTACTTCTATCTTATTTTGAATAACTAAATATCCTCCTAAAATAGATATTAAGACATAACCAATATTACCAATAAAGTTCATAATTGGATGCATCAT
>CALVIY010000048.1 GCA_944331955.1 uncultured Bacilli bacterium | reverse complement strand
TCCATATAAAAATGTATTATTCACACTGCTTCTCCTTCTATCTTAAACATAATACCAAAATTTCCCAATAATAAAAAATAGGAATAAATCCTACTTCCTATTATTGGTTAATCCGCAAACTTTCGGAAGAGCCTCAACAATTATTGTCTTTTTGTTTTATAAATTATTTTGTCCTATAATAATGATTATAAGACATGTCTTATAATTCGCGTTGCCATTGTTGTTCACGTTACGCACGTTAGACGAAGATTTTGGTAATTCCCTACTATAATTTATTTAAACTAATTATAGCCTTTTTAATTTAGTCACGAAAGAGAAAAGATTCTCTTTCGTGACTATTAACTTCCTAACTGTATTTCAAATGGTGAATTTAATGTTCCGTCACCATTTACGATTTGCACGTTAGATTTTAGATTTATTGATGGACGGACGCCGCTCGCGCTCGAAGGATTGTTGCCGTCCGCATTGCCATAGTCGTTCACGTGACGCACGTTAGACGCACTATATGGTGTTAAAGTCCAATAGTATGTATTGTTACCATATCTATCAAATTGCCCGGACATTAATTCTCCTAACCTTAGTAATCCTACCTTTGCTGTAGTTGTACTTGATGCTAATGTATTACCAGTTTCATCTGTATACTTGGCTAGTTTATATGATGCACCATCTCCTACTGTTCCTAAATACCATGTAGTACTTTCTTCTATCATATCACTATAACTGCTGTCTACATAACTTGTTAGATATTCTCCATTTAAGAATGTTCCTATAGTATTACTACTTGAAAACGTTGCATTACTTCCAAAGGTACTTGTTACAAAGTTTCCAGAACTTTTTAGAGGTTTTTCACTGACTATTTTTGTGCCACTACCATTTTCATGACTTACTATTCTATATAGATTATTTTCATTATTTCCAAAACGTATGTATTCACCGCTATATCTACTTGAAAGAAGTGTGCCTGAAAGATTAGTATCATTATCTCCGTTTAAGCGATATGGGTTATCTAATGTTCCATCACCTTCTACAATTCGAACGCTAGATTTTAGATTTATTGATGAACGGACGCCGTTCTCGCTCGAAGGATCGTAGCTGTCCGCATTGCCATCGTAGAGCACGTTACGCACGTTAGACGCACTATATGGTGTTAAGGTCCACCAATATAAACCATTATTTAAATATCCATTTGTTCCACCATTATTACTAGACTGATACTCATACATATTTAAAAGTCCCACAGCATCTGTTACTATTGTACCACTATCACTTGGTCTTTGTATGTTTCCAAACCTTGTTGCATCTTCTGTGGCATTCCACTTAGCATCCATTACAATGAATTTTTCTGGTTCTCTTAAATTACCTAAGAAGCCATCTACTGTTGTATCATTTAACCACTCTTCCATATAACTACCTTCAAATGCTGTATTATTCCTTTCATTATATGAAATTGCACTTATATTCCACTGTGTTACTAACTTTGTTGTCTTCTCTTCATTATTTACACTTACCGCTCTCCATAATTTTCCACTATACCAGATATAGTTATTAGGATCTGTTCCTGTAATAAATGTATCATACCCATCATCAAAGGTATCTCCACTTGTTAGTCCTGCTAGTATTGTCTCTCCTGCTCCTGGTCTTACCTGTGATACTTCTACTCTTAACTTACCACTAAATACTTGGCCTGAATAGTTTCCATCTATTTCATCTGTTATCCATAATTTTAGGCTATACTTATTAGTTACTCCTCCATCTATTGTTCCTGTATCTAGAATTCTATTAGGATTACTTCCGATAGTTGTTAGAGCAGTAGGACCACTATCTTCTCCATTTTTATTAAGATTATACTTTAAATACTTATCATCTATTCTAGTATCAGTATCTTCTACTCTATTATCATCTAAATAAATGGTATACTCTACTGTCTTATTTCCATTATTTCTTAATTCAAAGGTAGAACCATCTAAACTCATACCTTTATTATCACTTATACCTGTAGCATTATCTAATGTTATTCCTTCACTTGTTTCATCTAATACTAAATCAAGTGTTCCTACTTTTACTATTTGATCTGTTCCACTTAACTCTGTTCTAAAATAAGCATAACTAGCTGCTATTACTAGTATTATTACTATTAATATACTTATTGTGATTGTTACTGTCTTTTTTGACTTTTTATTCTTATCCATATGATCACTACCTTTATTTTAATTATACAAATTAAAAAGATAAATGTAAATAAAAAGATTAAAAATATCTTTAATCTTCGTATAAACCATGTATCTTCTCTAAATCACTATCTTTTATCTCTTCTAAGACCCATTTTTTATTATCTTTAACAAGACTAAAGGTAATAGTATAACTAGCTTTATCTGTTGTCTCTTTCATAGCATTTATCTTATAATGATCTATTTTCTCTTCTCTTGTTTCTTTATCATCACTAGTAAATTCACCACTATGATCTTCTATATAATCTTCCGCTTCACTTAAAGCATTATTATAATCAAAGACTTCTAATTCTACTATAACACTTGCAGTATCACCATTAGTTTGTTCATTTTTTATCTTATAAGATAAATTTTGATACTGTTTAATCATAAGTTCTTTATACTCTTCTTTATATTCTTCACTATAATCACTATTATCTACAACAGTATCTAATTCTGTTAAGACACTACTATCTAGTATTTGATATTTACCTAAATATTCTTCTACTCTTCTAGTTGGAGTATTCATCATATCATTACATCCTGTTATTAAAAATACTCCTAGTAATAATATTAATATTTTCTTCATCTTAATCACCTATCAATATTATTTACCTATTTTTTACATTTATACTTATTATTTCTTCTTTATGGTTGATAATTTTAATAAATTATATAATTTATGATGAAAACTATTATAATCTTTAGATATTTCTTTTATAATTATATTTAACTTATCATTAAAATTATCAAGTTCATTAGAAAAGAATTCTTTATATAAATAATTTAATTTAGACTCTTCTTTATTTAATTTAATCTTTTTTATTTCTTTTTCTAAGAATTTCTTTTCTTCTTGTTCTTTTCTTGTTAAATAAGATACTTTATTAGTCTTTGTTATTATTTTATATGGTATATCCATAACTACTAAGTCTTCTCCTATTTCTAATACTTCTTCTTCTTCATCTAGTAAGAGATTACTTTTATACATAATATTACCTTCATTATCTAGTTCTAGTGCTATAGCTTTCTTTCTTGTAGTAACTATAAAAGCATAATCTATTACATCTATTTCATTATGAAAATAACTTTCTGTTTTACATTTTATCTTGAATAGAAAACTTTTATCTATTTTTACTTTAGATGTTAATATGTCTTTTAACATAACATCACTTATTTTTATAATAGGTATTTTTTTAATATGTTCTAAATCATCTTCTAAGGTCCATTCATAGAAGTCTAATAATTTATTATCTTTAGTCCAATTTAGTAAAATATCATATGTATATATCACTGTTTTTTCCCCTTTCTAATAGATATAAATAAAAGTATAATACCTAATATTAAAGTATAATTTTTAATATTAGAGGCCATAAATATTAAGTATTCTTTAATGGAATAACCAAATGTAAATAGATTAGAATAAACTATAAAGTAAAAGAAGCCTATAGTTGTTAAGATAAAACCTATTAGTCCTATAATTATGTGTTTAATAATATCACCTAATATAATTTATTCTAATTTATTTTTAGTATACAAGAATAATTATTTTTTATACGAAAAAAAAGCTTAATCAAGCTTTTCTTTAAATTCGATTTCTTTTGTATCTTTAAATTCTACTTTATTAATACTTTCAAATTTCTTACTTATTTTATCGGTTGTAATAGAGACATTTTCTACATCTTTATTAACTGCTTGAATACTTCTTGATAGTTTATCCCAACGTTCTTTATATCTTGCAAATTCTAGACTTAATTTATTTAATTCTTCATGAATAATAGATGTGTATTTATCTTTTTCCATGTTTTTAATAATCATTTGTATTACTGTTAGAGTTGACATTAAAGTTGTAGGAGAAGTTAACCAAACACGTTTTTTATAAGCATATTCTATTAAGTCTAAGTGATAGGCATTAATTTCTGCAAAGATTGCTTCTGCTGGTAAAAACATAATTGCTTGGTCACTAGTTACTCCATCTATTATATATTTACTACTAATAGCATCTATATGTTTTTTTACATCTAATTTAAAGGCTTTAGTAGCGTCTTCTCTTTCTGTTTTAGATAAATCTTTATTAACCATTATTTGATAATGCTCTAAAGGAAACTTAGAGTCTATAGCGATAGTTCCTAAAGGTTCTGGAGCGAAAAGAACTGAGTCTGCAATTGTACCATTAGGTAGAGTGTATTGTAATCTATAAATAGCATCATTACCTTCTCCAAAGATATTTACTAAGATATTTTTTAAATTGACTTCTCCATAAATACCCCTTGTCTTTTTATCTGTTAAAATACTTTGTAAAGATATTATATCAGTAGATAAAGTATCTATCTTCTTTTGAGCCTCATCTATTTTACTAAGACGTTCTATTACTGAGGTAAAGGTTTTATTAGTCTTTTCAAAGTTTTGATTAATACGTTCATTAACAGTTTCATTAATTGCAAGTAATCTTCTTTCTAACCCTTCATTTAATTTAGTAAAATCATCAGTTAGGTTTCTAGTTAAACCATCTTTAAATTCATTTAATTCTTTAATAGTATTAATCTCTAAGTTATTAAGTCTATCTGTTATTTTAGATTCATTAATATTTTTCATAAGAGATATAACTATTAAAATTATTATTAATACAAGTAGTCCTATTATTAAATAATCCATATATAATTCCTCCCATATATTAATATACAGGTAGAACAAATTTTCGTCAAGAGTTATTTTTCATAACCATTTTTAATACTGTAAGTATGATAACCATTATTATTTAAAATAGTAGATAATCTCTTACTTTTAAAACCAGTCTCACAGATTAGATAGTAAGTTTTATCAAATGATAAATATTTTTCAGGCATAGTTCTTAAAACTCTTAGAGGAATATTAACTGATCCTTTAAGATGTCCTCTTTCATATAAGTAATGATCTCTTATATCAATAATATTAATATTATCTAAATATTTAATTTCTTCATAATCTATTTCCATATATAACACCTAATGTATTATATGATGAAAGCATTAAAGAGATTAGGTTATCTAACTAGATAATTCTATAGTAAAGGGACTATTTTTAGTTCCATTTCCTCCTGTTATTATGACATTTTGTTTTAGATTAAAGGTTGGTTTTATGCTAGCTAAACTTGTTGGACTACTACTATCTTGGCTACCATAACTATGAAGATATCTTAGATATGATGAAGAATTTGGTGTTATTAACCAATAATAAGTATTATTTTCTCTTATATCAAATTGTCCTGACATTAGTTCCCCATACCTTAATAATCCTACTTTTGCTGTAGCCTTACTTGTTGTTAATGTAGTTCCGTTTTCATCTATATATTTAGCAAGTTTATATGATATGCCACTATTTACTTCTCCTAAATACCAGATAGTGTTATCTTCTATCATATTACTATAGCTTTCCCCTACATAAGTTGTTAAATAGTCTTTATTTAAGAATGTACCTATTGTATTAGTATCTGAATAATTTATATTATCTCCAAAAGAAATTGTTTTAAAATTATTATTTTCTTTTAATGGTTCTGCACTTGTTATTTTTGTTCCAGTTCCATTTTCATGACTTACTATTCTATATAGATTATTTTCATCATTTCCAAACTGAACATATTCACCACTGTATCTACTTGATAACTTTGTTCCTGAAGAGATAGTATCATTATCTCCTTCTAAGCGATATGGATTACTTTCTGTTCCATTGCCATCTACTATTTTTAAATCAGATTTTAGATTTATGGATGGCCTTATGCCATATGAATAAATAGTAGACCAATTATATCCAAAATGTCCATTGTTATCTATACGCCATACTTTAGTTGAATCATAAGGAGTTAAACACCACCAGTAAAGTCCATTATTTAAATAACCATTACTATAAGTTGCTCCTTTATAGCTTGTTACATATTCATAATAATTCAACAAGCCTACGGCATCTTCTACTATTGTTGTTTCTGGTGGTTTACTTGACGATGTAGTTTCTGTAGCATTCCATTTAGAATTCATGACAATAAAATTTTCTGGTTCTCTTAAATTACCTAAGAAACCATCTACTGTGGTATCATTTAACCAAGATTCCATATAACTTCCTGCAAATGTTGAACTTCCACTTGAATAATTAATTGTACTCATATTCCACTGGGTTACTAATTTTACTGTACTCTCTTCATTATTTACACTCACCGCTCTCCATAACTTTCCACTATACCAGATGTAATTATTAGGATACTCTCCAGTTATAAAGGTATCTGTTCCATCATCATGTAGACTATCTTTACTTATATCATCTAATACTACTGTTCCTACTTCTCCTTTATCTGTTATCTCTTCTAATAGATGTCCATTATCTGGTAGTGATAAATCATTATAATCTAGCCCTACACTTACTCCTAATGTGAACTCTACTTGATTTGCACTATTATTTATTACTCTTACTATATATGTATTACTTGATCCTATAGAATTTACTTTCTCTAATGTTGTTCCTACTTCAAGTGGTGGTATATTCATTCCTTCCTCTACTATATAACCTATCTTTGTATAACTTGGTTCTTCTCCTATATAATAAAAGTTAAATCTTGCTTTTATATTATTAGGATTAGATAAAGTTACTATAAAGTCTTTTACACTATTAGATTCTACTGTTAATTTATTAGTTTCTTCTTCATCTACAGTAAGTTTATATTCTAAATTACCTGTAACAATACTTATAGCATTTCCTTTTTCCTTACTTACTGTAAACATAGCATAAGAAAAATATCCTCCTAATATTAGTAGTGTTATTATAATCATTACTATCATATATATCTTACTAAAACTTGTTTCTAATAATAATTTTTTCATCATCTTACTCCCTTCATTATTGCACTTAAAAAGAATAGAATTATCCTATTCTATTCTTCTTGCATAACGAAAGAAAGTAACTATTTTACTATTAAACTGCCCCCCCCCAGGTAACATGTTGTAAACGGGTGTTAGTGCTGTTTTTCATCATAATTACTACCTTCTTCCTTACTCTTGTTAACTTAATATTACCATACACAACTGTAATTTTCAATTGCTTTTTACTTTATTGTTGCGACTAGGCGGAAAGAAATACCAGTATTATGACTACCGTTACTAATACTCGAAAAAAATATGCCACCATTATTGTCATTATAATAACTACTATGTGTAACCCATGGATATGCATCACCAATCATTTGATTTCTGTCATTATACCATCCTGCTATTTCTGATAAAGAATGACTTAAACATTCCTTTCCATTACATGCTGTTAGTATATTATTACTCGTATATTTATCATAGTATTTTAATTCTGGCATTTCTGGAAGGCTACTATTTCCTATAGTATCATTATAATTACCCATAACACGTTCATTAGCTCCACCACTCATATCATATATACCATAGATAGTTCCTGTTGTACTTGCGCCTGTTCCATTTATATCTACATTATACTGATATTGACATCCATAATCTGTATTTTCATTACTAGGTGATCCATAACTACACCCTGTTATATATTGGTCACTTTTATTTTGATATATTTCTTTATTTACACCTATAAAATTAATATTACCTAACTTTCCATATTTACTTTGAGATAAATAGGCAACTATTCCCCATTCACTATTCTTCATCATATGGGTATCTGTTGTACTCTCTATTCCATATCTATTTCCATTGTCATTCATCTTTTGCAATACATCAAAGGCATTACCAATAGGAATTCCTCTCCAACTAGTTACATTTGGCTTTATCATTGGATCAAGTTCTGTTGTATTTCCTCCTCCGTTTTCAGCATTAGGATTACTACTACTTGTCTCAAACTTTCCTACCCAGATTCCTCTTAATTCTTCATCACCAAAAGTAAAAGCATCTGGGGTATACCAACTATTATCACTTATTCCTTCACTTACTATATATTTGGCTGTTCCTCTATCTTTAACAGTCGTATCTACAAACTTTATATCTATCTCTCCTGGTAAAGCTTGGGTTGGGGTTGTTGTTAAAAACGTTCCTTGCTTTCCATAATAATTAGTCCCATCAACACTTGCAATTGTATATGAGTATCTTGGTATCCATACCCACATTGTCTCTATATCATCCATATTTACTACTGTTCCTACATCTGCACTTAAATATGCATCTCTTGTTGCAGAACTAACTGTTACGGC
This sequence comes from uncultured Bacilli bacterium, assembly GCA_944331955.1. Classification (GTDB taxonomy): domain Bacteria; phylum Bacillota_I; class Bacilli_A; order RF39; family UBA660; genus Onthousia. The sequence continues at coordinate 20 of CALVIY010000048.1, read as the reverse complement.
ATTAGCCCACTCACCTTTAT
>CALVIY010000047.1 GCA_944331955.1 uncultured Bacilli bacterium | reverse complement strand
AAAAATCTCTCTAAATCCTTATAAAATAAGGGTTCGAGAGATTTTGTCTTTATAAAACTGTCAAAGTCGAGATTTTAACATAAAATAGAAATAATTAAAAGACAAAATAAAAGGAGTTATACACAATGCTATAACTCCAGCAATAATATTAACTAGCAAGAGACATTACAATACGAAATGAACCACCACCACCAGGACCTCCAACTATCTCATATGCATCAAAGTAAAAAATACCAGCATAATTAAGACTAGTCGCATGTCCGCCACGTATTAACCAAGGAACAGAATTATAAACCATAACATTATAATCATTATAGAAATTAGTAGTTTCACTTAAAGAATGAGAAAGACATTCTTTACCATCACATGCTATACTTAAATTTCTATTAGTATATTTATCATAATATTTAGATTCTGGCATAGACGCAAAACCTGAATTTGCTATTACATCATTATAATTACCCATTACATATTCCCATGATCCTCCACTCATATCATATATACCATAAATAGTTCCTGTTGTACTTGCGCCTGTTCCATTTATATCTACATTATATTGATATTGACATCCATAATTAGCATTATTATCTGAAGGAGCACCATAACTACATCCTGTTACATAACTACCACTTTTATTTTGATATATCTCTTTATTAGCACCTGTAAAATTTGTATTTCCTAACTTTCCATATTTAGATTGAGATAAATAGGCAATTATTCCCCATTCACTATTCTTCATCATATGAGTATCAGTACTATCACTAAAACCATATCTATTTCCTTCATCATTCATCTTTAAACTTACATTAAAGGCATTACTTACATCAATATTTCTCCAACTAACTATATCAGGTTTTATCATTGAATCTAAAGCAGTTGTATTACCTCCTCCATAATTAGCATCTGGATTACTACTACTTGTCTCAAACTTTCCTACCCAAATTCCCCTTAATTCCTCATCACCAAAGGTAAAGGCATCCGGAGTATAATATTCTCTTGAACCAGTAGTAGTTATATATTTAGCACTTCCTCTATCTTTAATATTAGTATTTATAAATCTTATATCTATTTCTCCTGGTAAAGCTTGTGTCGGTGCACTTTCTAAATAGCAGCCCTTTTTACCATAGTAATTTGTCCCATCAGTACTTCCTATTGTATAACTATATCTTGGTATCCATACCCACATTGTTTCTATATCATCCATTGATATTGGAGTTCCTATACTTGCATTCTTATATGTATCTCTTGTACCCTCACTTACTGTTATAGCATTTGCCCATTTTAATTCTTCATAATTATACCAATTATTATCACTATTATCATTACTTGCCTTTACCCAGTTTGTACCATCATATGATACGGCAATCATGTTATCATCTAATTCTGGTGCATTAGGTATATCAACATACTCATTAAATAAGTGTCCATTATCTGGTAAACTTAAATCGTTATAATCTAGTCCTACATTTACTCCAAGTTCTATAGTTATATTTTGATTACTTTCATTTTCCACCATAATTTTATATGTATTACTTGACCCTGCCGTATTTATCTTCTCTAAAATAACACCTTTCGCTTCTGGTAAGTTATTAGTCTCACAATCTAATATATAACCTGCTTCTACATTAGCAGGTATTTCATCTATATAATAAAAGTTAAATCTCGCCTTAATATTATTAGGATTAGATAAAGTTATAATAAATTCTTTACTACTATTAGAGCCTACTGTTAATTTATTAGTTTCTTCTCCATCTACTCTTAGTTTATACTCTAAATTACCTGTAACAATACTTATAGCATTTCCTTTTTCCTTACTTACTGTAAACATAGCATAAGAAAAATATCCTCCTAATATCAATAATGTTATTATAATCATTACTATCATATATATCTTACTAAAACTTGTTTCTAATAATAATTTTTTCATCATCTTACTCCCTTCATTATTGCACTAAAAAAGAATAGAATTATCCTATTCTCTTTTTGTTACATAATGAAAGAAAGTAACTATTTTACTATTAAACTGCCCCCCCCCAGGTAACTACTTGTAAACGAATGCTGATGTTATTTTTCATCATAATTACTACCTTCTTCCTTAATTCTTGTTAACTCAATATTACCATACTTTATCAAAATTAACAATTCCTAATTATTTATAGCAATTATAATACGGAAAGTATCATTAATAGCTGGACCTCCAAAACCATAAGTACTTCTACCAAAACTAAACAATCCCATTTTAGTACCATATTCAAAAGCACCACCACGTAATAACCATATAGTATTCTCATCTGCCATGGTGTGATTATCATCATACCACGAAGCTGTTTCTGATAATGCATGAGATATACATTCATTTCCATTACAAGCATTACTTACATCATTACTTGTATACTTATCATAATATTTAGATTCTGGCATTGAAGTGAAACCACTATTTCCTAACATATCATTATAATTTGCCATCATATACTCCCATGATCCTCCACTCATATCATATATACCATATATATTTCCTGTTGTACTTGCACCTGTACCATTTATATCTACATTATACTGATATTGACACCCATAATCAGTACTATTATCACCAGGCTTTCCACTACTACATCCTGTAATATAAGTATTGGATTTATTCGCATATACTTCTTTATTAGCACCTGTAAAATTTGTATTTCCTAACTTTCCATATTTACTTTGACTAAGATAACTAACTACTGCCCATTCACTATTCTTCATCATATGAGTATCAGTACTATCACTAAAACCATATCTATTTCCTTCATCATTCATTTTAAGAACTACATTAAAGATATTACCTGTACTTACTTGCCGCCAACTAATTACACTTGGCTTTACCATAGGATCTAAAGCAGTTGTATTACCTCCTCCATAATTAGCATCTGGATTACTACTACTTGTCTCAAACTTTCCTACCCAAATTCCCCTTAATTCCTCATCACCAAAGGTAAAGGCATCCGGAGTATAATATTCTCTTGAACCAGTAGTAGTTATATATTTAGCACTTCCTCTATCTTTAATATTAGTATTTATAAATCTTATATCTATTTCTCCTGGTAAAGCTTGTGTCGGTGCACTTTCTAAATAGCAGCCCTTTTTACCATAGTAATTTGTCCCATCAGTACTTCCTATTGTATAACTATATCTTGGTATCCATACCCACATTGTTTCTATATCATCCATTGATATTGGAGTTCCTATACTTGCATTCTTATATGTATCTCTTGTACCCTCACTTACTGTTATAGCATTTGCCCATTTTAATTCTTCATAATTATACCAATTATTATCACTATTATCATTACTTGCCTTTACCCAGTTTGTACCATCATATGATACGGCAATCATGTTATCATCTAATTCTGGTGCATTAGGTATATCAACATACTCATTAAATAAGTGTCCATTATCTGGTAAACTTAAATCGTTATAATCTAGTCCTACATTTACTCCAAGTTCTATAGTTATATTTTGATTACTTTCATTTTCCACCATAATTTTATATGTATTACTTGACCCTGCCGTATTTATCTTCTCTAAAATAACACCTTTCGCTTCTGGTAAGTTATTAGTCTCACAATCTAATATATAACCTGCTTCTACATTAGTAGGTATACTTCCTACATAGTAGAAATTAAATCTTGCTTTAATATTATTAGGATTAGATAAAGTTATAATAAACTCTTTACTACTATTAGATTCTACTGTTAATTTATTACTATCTTCTCCATCTACTGTTAGTTTATATTCTAAATTACCTGTAACAATACTTATTGCATTTCCTTTTTCCTTACTTACTGTAAACATGGCATAAGAAAAATATCCTCCTAATATCAATAATGTTATTATAATCATTACTATCATATATATCTTACTAAAACTTGTTTCTAATAATAATTTTTTCATCATCTTACTCCTTTCATTATTGCACTTAAAAAAGAATAGAATTATCCTACTCTATTCTTCTTGCATAGTGAAAGAAAGTAACTGTTCTACTATTAAACTGCCCCCCCCCCAGATAACATATTGTAAACGGGTATTGATGCTATTTTTCATCATAATTACTACCTTCTTTCTTATTCTTGTTAACTTAATACTATCATATACAACTGTATTTTTCAATTGTTTTTTAACTATTAAAGCTCTATCTGAAATGGATTTTGCTTAGTTCCATCTCCAGATGTTATAACTACGTTAGATTTTAAATTTAAAGAAGGCTTCACTCCGTAATTTCCTAAATAACCAAGGTTAGGACTAACACCATAAGGGCCAAGTCCATGTAAATAAGTAGAATCATATGGGGTCAAAGTCCAATAAAATGTATTGTTTTCATATCTATAAAATTGCCCTGACATTAATTCTCCCATACGTAATAACCCTACCTTTGATTCAGTACTTGTAGTATAACTAGTCATATTAATATCTTTATATTTTGCCAACCTATAACTTGAGCCTTCTCCTACTATTCCTATAAACCATGTAGTAGTATCCTCTATCATATTAGCATAATCATCATCAACATAACTTGACAGATAGTTTCCATTTAAGAAAGTACCTATTGTATTAGTACTTGAAAAAGTTATATTATTTCCAAAAACAATTTCTTTAAATGTTCCAGAATCTTTTAATGGTTCAACACTTGTTATTTTAGTCCCTATACCATTTTCGTGACTTACTATCCTATATAAAGTATTTTCCCCTGTTCCAAAAGTTAGATATTCTCCACTGTATCTATCTTTTAGTAGTGTTCCGCTTAGATTAGTATCATTATCTCCCTCTAGTCTATATGGATCTTCTTCTGTTCCGTTGCCATCTATTATTTTTATATTAGATTTTAGATTTATTGATGGGCGAACTCCATCAGCATTACTAGAACTAATATTGTTAATATTTCCGTAATTATTAATACGTATTCCAGCACTAGAACTATATGGAGTTATAGTCCACCAATAAAGTCCATTATTTAAATAACCATTTTCACATATTGTCCCTCTATAACTTTCCTGATATTCATACATATTTAAAAGTCCTACAGCATCTGTTACTAAAGTTGTACCATCTGGTCTTGTTATTTCTCCTAAGCTCCTATTATCTTCTGTCGCATCCCACTTTGAATCCATTACAATAAACTTTTCTGGTTCTCTTAAATTACCTAAGAAACCATCTACTGTTGTATCATTTAACCAAGATTCCATATAACTTCCTTCAAATGCTGTACTTCCACTTGAATAAGAAATTGCACTTATATTCCACTGGGTTACTAACTTAACTGTATTCGTTTCATTATTTACACTAACCGCTCTCCATAATTTTCCACTATACCAGATATAATTATTAGGATACTGTCCAGTTATAAAGGTATCTGTTCCATCATCATGTAGACTATCTTTACTTATATCATCTAAAACTACTGTCCCTACTTCTCCTTTATCTGTTATTTCTTCTAATAGATGTCCATTACTAGGTAGTGATAAATCATTATAATCTAATCCTACATTTACTCCTAATGTGAATTCTATAGGACTCCCACTATTATTTATTACTCTTACTATATATGTATTACTTGATCCTATAGAATTTACTTTCTCTAATGTTGTTCCTACTTCAAGTGGTGGTATATTCATTCCTTCCTCTACTATATAACCTATCTTTGTATAACTTGGTTCTTCTCCTATATAATAAAAGTTAAATCTTGCCTTTATATTATTAGGATTAGATAGAGTTATAATAAATTCTTTACTACTATTAGATTCTACTGTTAATTTATTACTATCTTCTCCATCTACTGTTAGTTTATATTCTAAATTACCTGTAACAATACTTATTGCATTTCCTTTTTCCTTACTTACTGTAAACATGGCATAAGAAAAATATCCTCCTAATATCAATAATGTTATTATAATCATTACTATCATATATATCTTACTAAAACTTGTTTCTAATAATAATTTTTTCATCATCTTACTCCCTTCATTATTGCACTAAAAAAGAATAGAATTATCCTATTCTCTTTTTGTTACATAATGAAAGAAAGTAACTATTTTACTATTAAATTGCCCCCCCCCCAGGTAACATGTTGTAAACATAAGTTTCTCATATTTTTACCTTCTTCCTTACTCTTACTAGTTTAATAGTATCATATTTAATTATTATTTACAATTACTTTTTTATTATTGAAGTTCTATCTGGAATGGATTAGTCTTAGTTCCATCTCCAGATGTTATTACTACATTAAACTTTAAATTTAAAGAAGGTTTAATACCATACAAATTATCAGATGTTGAACGATTTCCCAAAAATGCATTTGCATCTAAAACTCTAACTGTATGATAATTATATGAGTTTAAAAGCCAATAAGACATATCATTAACATAATTATCAAACTGTCCTGCCATTAGTTCTCCCATACGAAGTAAACCAACCTTAGATTCAGTACTTGTAGCATAACCAGTCATATTGACATCTTTATATTTTGCTAGTTTATATGATGTACCATTTCCTACTGTCCCTAAATACCAAGTACTACTATCTTCTATCATATTAGCATAATCATTACTTACATAATTAGTTAAATATTCTCCATTCAAGAAAATACCTATTGTATTAGTACTTGAATAATATACATCATTAACATCTCCGAAAGCAATTGTTTTGAATCTATTATTTTCTTTTAATGGTTCTGCACTTGTTATTTTTGTTCCACTTCCATTTTCATGACTTACTATTCTATATAGATTATTTTCGCTTGTTCCAAACTGAAGGTATTCTCCACTGTATCTACTTGAAAGTAATGTTCCTGAAGAGATAGTATCATTATCTCCTTCTAAGCGATATGGATCACTTTCTGTTCCATTGCCATCTATTATTTTTAAATCAGATTTTAAATTTATAGATGGCCTTATACCATAAGAAGAAATATCTAAAGAAACATAAATTCCATCACCCAAGTATCCTATAGACCATAAATTTGATGTATCATACGGTGTTAACGAATACCAATAAAGGCCATTGTTTAAATACCCTTTAGTATATGTTGTCCCTCTATAACTTTCCTGATATTCATACATATTTAAAAGTCCTACAGCATCTGTTACTAAAGTTGTACCATCTGGTCTTGTTATTTCTCCTAAGCTCCTATTATCTTCTGTCGCATCCCACTTTGAATCCATTACAATAAACTTTTCTGGTTCTCTTAAATTACCTAAGAAACCATCTACTGTTGTATCATTTAACCAAGATTCCATATAACTTCCTTCAAATGCTGTACTTCCACTTGAATAAGAAATTGCACTTATATTCCACTGGGTTACTAACTTAACTGTATTCGTTTCATTATTTACACTAACCGCTCTCCATAACTTTCCACTATACCAGATATAATTATTAGGATACTCTCCAGTTATAAAGGTGTCTGTTCCATCATCATGTAGACTATCTTTACTTATATCATCTAAAACTACTGTTCCTACTTCTCCTTTATCTGTTATTTCTTCTAATAGATGTCCATTACTAGGTAGTGATAAGTCATTATAGTCTAGTCCTACACTTACTCCTAATGTAAACTCTACAGTATTTGCAGTATTATTTATTACTCTTACTATATATGTATTACTTGATCCTATAGAATTTACTTTTTCTAATGTTGTTCCAACATCTAGTGGTGGGATATTCATTCCTTCCTCTACTATATATCCTATCTTTGTATAACTTGGTTCTTCTCCTATATAATAAAAGTTAAATCTTGCCTTAATATTATTAGGATTAGATAAAGTTACTATAAAGTCTTTTACACTATTAGATTCTACTGTTAATTTATTATTATCTTCACCATCTATAGTAAGTTTATATTCTAAGTTACCTGTAACAATACTTATGGCATTTCCTTTTTCCCTACTTACTGTAAACATAGCATATGAAAAGTATCCTCCTAATATTAGTAGAGTTATTATAATCATTACTATCATATATATCTTACTAAAACTTGTTTCTAATAATAACTTTTTCATAGCTTCACTCCTTTCATTATTGCACTAAAAAAAGAATAGAATTATCCTATTCTCTTTTTATTACATAATGAAAGAAAGTACCTATTTTACTATTAAACTGCCCCCCCCCAGGTAACTACTTGTAAACGGGTGTTGATGCTATTTTTCATCATAATTACTACCTTCTTCCTTATTCTTGTTAACTTAATACTATCATATAATTATACAATCTACAAGTGCCTTTACACCTATTAATCAACTAAGTTTTTTAATTCATCTATATTTAGCCCTGTGTTTTTTGACACTACTTCTATAGGTATACCATCTTTAAGAAGATTTTTTGCAATTTCTATTTCTTTTGCTTTAGCACCTGCATCATAACCATTGTCATAACCATCATCAT
>CALVIY010000046.1 GCA_944331955.1 uncultured Bacilli bacterium | reverse complement strand
ACAAATTGTAAATGGTGATGGAACCTTAAACTCACCATTTGAAATACGATTAGGAAGTTAATAGTCACGAAAGAGAAATACTGTTCTCTTTCGTGACTAAATCAAAAAGGCTATAATTAGTTTAAATAGATTATAGTAGGGAATTACCAATAGTACGTCTCAGTTGCGTAACGAGGGCAACAATTATTAAAACGAGCAACAAATTAGTTGCTTTTTTCTGTTGACTAATTCTATCTATTATGATACAATGTAAAAGAAAGAGCGACTTGTAAAGAAGATGGAGAAAAGGAGGTTATGAAAAAAATAAAAAAGTATGAATTTTGTAAATTGAGGGTACTTTTTAGGGTAAATTTTGTATTTTCCCCTAGCAAATTTACTAAATTGACCCCTCTTTTAGGAGTGAATTTTCAAAATTACCTTTTTGCATTAGTTTTTTACTTATGTTACAACTATTGCAGAGAGGAGGGACTTTATGAACAAAGTTCCTAGATTTATATCATTAATGTCAGACACAACTGCTAAAGCTTTAGTTAAAGATGATCATTACAAATGGTTTTATGAAGACTTTATTAAATTTGCAACAGGTATTGATTTAAAACATTATACTGCAATAGATAATGAACTTAATACAGGGAATATTGGTAAAGATTATAGAGCAGATACAATATTTCTTAATAAAAATAGACTTGTTAATTTAGAATTTAATCAAGATGTTCATGCTCATACTATGATAAAGAATATTAGATATGCTTTAAGAATCGCTGGTAATGGTTATTTACAAGGAGAACAGTATTATCATAGATATGTTACGCAGATAAATTTAAATAATAAGATTAAAAAAGCTAATGTAAAGAAATGGAATGGAAAAGATTATAAACTAGAAGATTATAAATCTAAAGCTTATTTAAAAGATGTAAGAATAATTACCATAGATTTAGGGAAGTATAAAGGAATAGTTTATGATGGAACCAATAAATATGAAACATATTTATCTATGTTAACAGCAGAGTCTTATGAAGAAATGGAAAGAATAGTAGGAGATTTAAAGGAGGGAAAAATAATTATGGAAAAATTAAAACAATTAGGCTTAGATGATGAATTTGGAATGTATTATGATGCAGAGATTGTACATAGAAAAGAAGTAAATTCTGCTAGAAGTGATGGTAGAAAAGAAGGACGAAAAGAGGGCCGAAAAGAAGGTGCTAAAGAAAGAGAAAAATCTATTGCAAAGAATCTTCTCAAAATGAATTTATCCGTTAAAGATATAATGAAAGCGACAGGACTATCTAAGAAACAAATAACTGCATTAATGTAATACCTAACAAAACTGTAATAAAAATTACAGTTTTTTTGTGATATATTGTTAATGAAAGGAGAAATACTATGGAAGTTTTAACAGTTAATAACCTAAAAAAATACTATGGTAGTAATAATAATATTACTAAAGCTTTAAATAACATATCATTTACCGTTAATAATAATGAATTTCTTGCCATTATGGGATCATCTGGTAGTGGTAAAACAACTTTACTTAATACTATCTCTACAATAGATTCTGTTACTAGTGGCCATATTATTATTGATGGAGTTGATATTACTAATTTAAATGAAGAAGACCTATCTAATTTTAGAAAAGAAAATCTTGGTTTTGTTTTTCAAGACTTTAATCTTTTAGATACTCTAACTATAAAAGAAAATATTGCCTTATCCTTAATAATCAATAAAGAAGATAAAAATAAAATAGATGATTTAGTCTTAGATATTAGTAAAAAATTAGGTATTAGTGATATCTTAGATAAATATCCTTATGAAGTAAGTGGAGGCGGGAAACAAAGATGTGCCTGTGCTAGAGCCATTATCAATAACCCTAAACTAATACTTGCCGATGAACCTACTGGAGCCCTAGATTCACGTAATGCTAGAATTTTACTAGAAACATTTAAAGAGATGAATGAAGAGTTAAATTCTACTATTTTAATGGTTACTCATGATGCCTTTTCTGCAAGTTTTGCAAGTCGTGTTCTATTTATTAAAGATGGTAAAATATTTAATGAAATAATTAAAGGTAAAAAGAATAGAGGAGAGTTTTATGATGAGATAATAGATGTTTTAACCCTACTTGGAGGAGAAGTTAAATAATGCTTTTTAAACTTAGTTTAAGTAATGCTAAAAGAAGTATTAAAGATTATCTTATCTATATAGTTACCATTACTATTTCATTTTCTCTTATGTTTTCTTTTAACCTTATATCTAACTCTAAAGATATTCTTGATTTATCAGATATGATGAAAAACTTTCGTATCGCCGTTATCTTTGTTAGTTTAATAGTCTGTTTTGTCTTAGGCTTTTTAATTAATTATATGGTTAAATTTATCTTTAAAAGACGTAGTAGAGAGTTTGGACTTTATCTATTACTTGGTATTAGTAAAAAAGATATTACTAAAATGTTTATTATAGAAAACTTAATACTAGGTTTTATCTCTTTAATAATATCATTCTTTGTAGGTATTTTACTTAGTACAATAATATCAAGTATCATCTTAAATATCTTTAATGCCCCATATATAGTTAAATTACCAACTAATTATTTAGAACCTTTCCTTTTATCATTAGGATATTTTATACTCATATATTTAGTAGTATTATTTTTAACTAAAAGAAGAATTAAACGACTTAAAATACATGATTTATTATATCTAGACTCTTTTAATGAAAAGAATAACTTAACTAAAAAGAAATCTATTACTACTTTTATAATATCATTAATCTTTATTATTTTAGGACTTATAATCTTTAATAATGAGTTTAAAGGAATAGGAATAGAACCTAATACTTTATTAGTACTTTTATCTATTATTATGTTAATAGTAGGTATTTACTTATTTATCTCATCTTTTTCTGATACAATATTAACATTTTTCTTAAAACATAAAAAACTTAAGTATAATAAAGATAATCTTTTCATTATTAGACAGTTTAATGCTAAGATTAAAACAATGAAACTATCTTTAGGAACTCTTTCATTATTAATAACCCTAACACTTGTCGCTTTAACATTCTCTTTAATGTTTAATGAAATTTTTGAAATTCAAATAGATACTTCTAGTCCCTATGATGTTACAGTTATTGACGATGAAGAAAACTTCAATAAATATATTGATTATATTAAAAAAGATTATGAAATAAAAGAAATATTTACTTATCATGAATACTTTAATGACATTAATTATATAAATGATAATCTAGCCTATGAATATACAGGATGGAGAGGTACTGATACTTATTTAAGACTTAGTGATTATAATAAATTACTAGAACTTAAAGGAAGAAATCCTATTACTTTAGATAATGATGAATACTATATTCACTCATCTAATAGTAGTTATGATGGAATAATCGATATTATTAATAAATTAGATACTCTTAAAGTAGGGGATAAAACTTTAAAATTAAAAGGAATTACAGATCTATATTATACATCAAGTTGGTCTTATGGAAATGGCTTTGTTATCGTTGTACCAGATGATGTTGTTAATAATTTAAAACCAGAATCTGATACTTTAGTAGTAGATACTAAGGAAGAAACAAAAGAAGAGTTAAATAATGATCTTATTAATATCTTAAATAAAGATATCTGTGAAACTGATCCTGATACAGGAACAACTTACTGTTATGCTTCTGTTAATGTCTTTGTAAAAGGATATTATATGGCTATGAATAAATCTGTTATGACAATTATGGACTTTACTTTATTTTATCTATCCTTTATCTTTACTGTAGTAGTAGGTACTATAATTGCCGTTCAAAGTATTAATGATGCAGTTACTTATAAGAAATATTATGATACATTAAATAAACTAGGACTTAGTAAAAGAACTATCTTAAAGACAGTTAGAAAACAATTATTAGTATATTTCTTATTCCCAGTAATACTTCCATTCATTATTAATTTCTTTGTTACTTTAAGTCTAAATCATATTTTTGTTAATTTCCTTCCTACTAGGTTTTCTTATTTATTCTTTATTCTTTTAAGTTCATCTTTATTCTTAATAATTTATTTCATCTATTACCTAGTATCTTATTTCTCATTTAAAAGATGTTTGGAGTATTAATATGAAAAATAGTAAATTACTTATAAAAATAGTAACAATTATTATTACTATTTTTCTTGTTTGCTTCATAATCTATGCCGTTAAATTAGGCCTCTTAGAAGATAAAGAAGTACTTGTTTCCTATATTAACTCTCTAGGTTTTATCGCACCTTTCTTTTTTCTTTTCATACAAGCATTTCAAGTAGTATTTCCAGTTATTCCAGGAGGAGCCTCATGCCTTGCCGGAGTTCTTGCCTTTGGCTCTATAGAAGGCTTTATCTATAACTATGTAGGACTATCTATAGGAAGTGTTATATCATACTCCTTATCTAAAAAATATGGACTTAAAATAATCTATAAATTTTTTGATAAAAATCTAGTAGATAAATATCTTAATTATATTAGAAATAATACCTTTAAAAAGATATTCTTCTTAGGAATACTAATACCAGGTGCGCCAGATGATTTACTATGCTATATAGCAGGGATTAGTAATATTAACTTAAAAGAATTCATAATCTATATATTAGCAGGTAAACCCTTAACCTTAATATTCTATAGCATCTTTTATTATTTACTTTGATATTGACTAAAAGACTTTCTAAATATAAAATATGTATTGGAGTGATAAATATGAATATTAAAATAACTTCCTTATGTATAGGAGACATTTATGAGAAAACAACAATAAGAAGGGAGTTTAAACCTAATAGTTTTTGTACTACTACAACAAGTATACCTTATAAAAAAGATGCTTTATTAATAAAAATAGGTAATGGATATGTAGATATAGATACTATTGATAATGAAAGAAAATTAAAAGAAAAAATGAAGGAAGTAAATGCTTTAGGAGAATTTCGTAACGGCTGTGGTATTTTAAGAGATACTATACCTTTCTATGATGATGAAGGAGAACTATTTATAGATTATGATAGTCTTAAAGAAAGTAGTTATGAAGGAACAAATATTTCTTTTAAGAAACTAAAGAAAGATAGAAGTAATGGAAAAAATATTAATAATAGAAGATGATAAGACTATAAGAGAAGAGTTATCTATACTTCTTTCTAATAATAATTATACTGTTAATACAACAATAGATTTTCTTAATATAGAAAAGGTAGTAAAAGAACTTAATCCTGACTTAATACTAATGGATATTAATTTACCTAATACTAGTGGTTATGAAATAATTAAGATAGTAAAAAAAGTAACTAATAAACCAGTTATTTTTGTTACTAGTAGAAATACTTTAGAAGATGAAATAAAAAGCTTAAACTATGGAGGATATGACTTTATTACTAAACCTTATAATAAAGAGTTATTGCTACTAAAAATAAGAAAATGTTTAGATGAAGTTAATCCTAAGAATCATAAAGAATTAGTAGTTAATGGAGTATCCTTAGATTTACATTTATCTTTAATTAAATATCAAGATAAAGTAATAGAACTTACTAGAAATGAATTCTTACTTATGTATTATTTATTTTTAAATTATCCTAATACTTTATCTAAAGATATGTTAATAGAGTATTTATGGAATGATAAGTTTTATTTAGATGAAAATATCTTAATAGTTAATATTAATAGATTAAGAAATAAATTAAGAGATATAGGACTAGATGATTTTATTAAAACAGTAAGAGGTGTTGGTTATAAGTTATGATGTTTTTAGAATATTTAGAAGAAAAGATATTTTTTATAATAGTTAGTTTAATATTTACTTTGCTACTTAGTATTTATCTATTATTAATAGGTATAGATGTAAGAATAATTATCTTACTTGCTATACTTATTATATTTTTTATTTTTATCTCTTTACTTATTAATTATCTATTAATTAAAAAAAGATATAGAAAAATAGTTAATTTAGTAGATAATTTAGATGAAAAATACTTAATTAAAGAAGTAATAGATAAACCTAAGAATCTAGAGAATAGAGCCTATTACTATGCTTTAGATAAAGCTTGTAAAGCTTTAAATGAAAGTTTGAGTGAAGTAGAAAACTCTAAAGAAGAATATCTTTTATTTTTAAATAGTTTTATTCATGATATTAAAACACCTATTTCTGCTTTATCACTTTATGCAGATAATAATAATGATAAAAAAGTTAAAGAAGAAGTTTTAAAGATAAGTAGACTTGTTGATAAAATGTTATTTTATGCAAGAAGTGATGTTGTAGAGAAAGATTATTTTATTAAAGAGGTAACACTAGCAGATCTTGTTCATCCTGTTTTATTAGAATATAAAAATTATTTACTTAATTATTCATTTAAAGTAGAAGTTAAAAATTTAGATAATTTATCTGTTTATACTGATATTAAATGGTTAAACTTTATAATAGAGCAGATAATTAGCAATTCCCTAAAATATCAAAATAAAAAGAATAGATTAGTTAGAATTAAAGGAACTAGTGATAAAAATAATATAAAACTTGAAATATATGATAATGGAGTAGGTATAAAAGAATCTGATTTACCTAAAGTTTTTGATAAAGGCTTTACAGGTAGTAATAGAAATAAAAAGAATGCTAGTGGTATAGGACTTTATCTTACTAAGAGGCTTTGTGATAAACTTGGTATTGATATTAAAATAGAATCAGAGTATTTAAAATATACTAGAGTTATTATTACTTTTCCTAAAGGGAATTACTTTATAAAATAATTGTTGCAAAAACTTTGTTGTAACAAGAAATTTTTGCAGTTAACTGCAAAAACATTGACATATCTATTCTTATAATATATAATATAAATAGGAAGGAAACGGTGTTTAAAATGAGTGATAAAAAGATTATACGTACTAACTATTTAAATGAATTAAGTAATTATAAAGATAAAGATTTAATTAAAGTATTAACAGGTATTAGAAGAAGTGGTAAATCTACAATATTAGAGCAGTATAGTGATTTATTAAAAAAAGAAGGAGTTAATGAAAAAAATATAATTTATATAAATTTTGAAGATAACAACTATAAAGAATTGTTAGATTCAGATAAATTACATAATTATATTTTAGATAATACAGATTCTAAAGTTAAAAACTATATATTTTTAGATGAGATTCAAAACGTTCCACTTTTTCAAAAATGTATAGATAGTTTGTATTTAAGAAAATATTTAGATATCTATATTACAGGTTCTAACTCTTATATGTTATCTGGAGAACTTGCAACCTACCTTACAGGAAGATATATAGAAATACATGTATTACCTTTATCATTTAAAGAGTACTTAAGTTATTATGGAGAAAGTGATGAGTTAAAAAAATATAATGATTATATCATGTACGGAGGTTTTCCTTATTTAATAAACTTAGATAATGATGAAGAGAAAATAAAATATTTAGATAGTATTTATAATACTGTTATTGTAAAAGATATAATAAATAGAAAAAAAATTAAAGATGTATTAGTTCTAGAAAGCGTTTGTAAATTTCTTTTTGATAATATTGGTTCACTAGTATCCATAAATAAAATAAGTAATACTTTAACATCTTTAGGAAGAAGCTCTTCTACTCATACAATAGAAGAATATGTAGGAGCCTTACTAAATAGTTATATATTATATAAGGTTAATAGATTCGATGTTAAAGGTAAAGGATTATTAAAAACACAAGAGAAATATTATTTATCAGACTTAGGATTAAGAACTTATCTTTTAGGTAGAAATCATAATAAAGATTTAGGACATATTCTTGAAAATATTATATTTTTAGAGTTAAAAAGAAAAGGTTATAGAGTTTATGTAGGAAAAAATGAAGAAAAAGAAGTTGACTTTGTAGTAGAGACAGGTGATGATTATATTTATATTCAAGTATCTCTTTCAGTTAGAGATGAGAAAACTTTAGAAAGAGAATTGAAACCTTTAGAAACTATTCAAGATCACTATAAAAAATATTTAATTACTCTTGATTATGATACTAATAATTACAATGGAATAAAACAGATAAGTGCCATGGACTTTCTTCTTGGAAGAGTTGAATTATAAAATAATAGTAGTTCCTTTTACTTTAAAGTCTTTATAAAACTTAAGTTGTCTTACTAATCTAAATAAGGCTTCATCTTTTCCTTTCGCTTCTAACATTATATCTATATCAGTATTAAGAGGTTTTAATAATTTTAGAAACTTTATAAAGGAGTTATAGTTTAAATAAGTACTATGATTCCTTTTCTGTTTAGAATTTAAGGAAGAGGAGAAGTGCATTTTAGGATTTAAATTAGTATTTTCCCAAGTCTTTATAACTCTAGGTAATAATTTATCTATTCTTTCACTCTTTAAATGATTACAGATAAAATGATGATAATCTAAGATCATAGGAATATTTAACTCTTCACATATTAATAAAGTATCAGTTACGGTATAAGTTTTATCATCATTTTCTAATATTATTAACTTTTTTAATTCTCCAGGTAACTTATTAAAATTATCTCTAAATCTTTTTAATGCTTCATCTTTAGTTGGTTTAGAACTACCTAGATGTAATACACATTTACCATCAATACCTAATAGTTTAAATATTTCTAAATGAAACTTTAATATTTCTATACTATTATTAGTAACATTATTTTTTTCACTTGTTAATAGACAAAATTCATCAGGATGAGTATCTATCCTAATATTATACTTATCTATAATTTCCTTTAGCTTTTTAAAATCATCTTTAAAAACTTCTTTATAATCAATATTAATATTTGGATGAGTAAGTAGGGGAAACATAGTATGAGTCATCCTGTAGAATTTAATCTTGTTATCATAGTTATACTTTAAGACTTTAAGAAAGTTTATAAAGTTTAGTTTTATTCTTTTTGTTAATAAATCTATTCCTTTATCATATTCATATTTTGAAAATTCTTTAAAAGTTAAATTATGAGAATATATATCTAAAAGAGTAGGAGGATTACCTACATAGCCTAAATTTATTTGCATAATATCACCATTATTAGAGTTTGTTTTAAAGTTATTTTTATATAATAGGAAATTTATACTAAAAAATCGAAAAAATGTATTGACAAACATATTTTCTAGATAGTACACTTAA
>CALVIY010000045.1 GCA_944331955.1 uncultured Bacilli bacterium | reverse complement strand
AGAAAAGCTAGTTAAATTATCTATTATTTTAGATAAAAGATTAGATGATTTTATTAGGTAACTATTTGTTAAAAAAAGTTTTAAAAAAAGTTTTGACTTTCAAGGAAAAAAATGGTAAGATATGCCTCGAAAAGAGGAGTATCATTAACAAATTTAAAATTACTAAAATCTTCTTTTTAATATTTTAAATGAAAAGGAGGCAATAATGTGTTTGAAACGGAGGTTAGATTTTATTTTAATAAAAATGAATCTACAAAAATTATATCTTATTTAAAGGATATAGATTCGCTTTCTTTTGATGGTAGATTTTATGAGGTAACTCAGCAATTTGATCATCCAGAAATTTCTAAGTCTTTTTATTCATTGCAAGTTGACGGCAGATTTAGAATTAGATTGTCAAAATGTGAATCGTTTAGTAAGTTAAAAGTATCATGGAAACAGCGTTTAAAAAAAGATAAAATTGATAATAAAATTCATAAGGAAAGGGAAGTTGAAATTAATTTAAATCCAAATGAGTATAATAATTTAATGTATATATTGAATGAAGTTATTGGTATGAGACTTGTAGAGAGTTATGAAAGATATAGGAGTGTTTTTTCTAATAAAGAAGTAGAAATAGTTGTGGATGAGTATCCATTTGCTACAGCTATTGAGATTGAAAGCAAAACTGATGACTCTATATCATTAAATTGGTGGATAGACAGGTTGGGTTTAAAATTAGAAGATGCTTATAGTTTATCTTGGGATGATAAATATAATGAATTATGTAAAGAACAAGGGAAAACAGCAACTAAGTTCGTTACATTTGAATCTGATATGCCGGAGTTAAAAAATTGTATTTTTGGAGAGTAAAATGGAAAGCATAAAGAAAATTGAAAATGGTAATCTTAATGATGTATATAAATTAGTTATAAATAATAAAAAGTATATTTTAAGAATGACAGAATTTAATAATGATTGTGAGATAAATACATTGCTAATTTTAAAAAAATATAATTTGAACGTGCCAAATCTGTTAGCTCATTTTAGTGTTTATAATAAAAATGTAATGTTATTAGATTATATTGAGGGAAGTAATCCTTTGGAAATTGATATTAAATTTATTACTGAACTTTTAAAACAGTTAAAAAAACTTCATAATATTCCATATGAAGATTTGGAAGAAAAATCAATAAATACAATAGAAAATTTTGAAAGATTGAGTAAATATTATGTTGTAAGTAAAAAATCAAATTTTTTAAAGCAAAAAATTCATTTAATTAATTCGATTTTGGAAGATGTTAAAGATATACCTTTTGATAAAATGCCAAAATGTATAGTGCATTCTGACATAAAAAAAGAGAATGTACTAGTAAATAATAATACTGTTTATATAATTGATTTTGGAAATAGTTATATAGGAAATAGGCTAATAGATTTAGTTAGAATAATTATGTGGTTTTTTTTGAAAAACAATGATTTTAATATTGAAGAAATAGAAAACTGTTTTAAAGTTTATTTTGAAAATAATCATCTTATTGATTTAGAATATAATAGTCTTAGTAAAATAATAAAATTTTGTGTTATTTATAATTTAATTAAAGATGTTTATTTGTTTGAAAAAGGATTCTTATCTGAAAATTATGTTGTTAAAAATGATACAAAATGGTTAAATGTATTGGAAAACGAACAATTATTAGAGAAAGTAAAGGAGGCTTTAAATAATGCTAGTAGATATTCATAAAAATAAAGATTTAAGGAATATAGAGGTTAATAATATAGGAATTTGTGATTATAAATTGCCAATAATATTTAAAAATAAGAACAATATTTTTCCTACTATTGCAACTATTACTTCTACAGTAGTTTTAGATAGGAACTTAAAAGGTGCTCACTTGAGTAGAATTTCTGAAGTCATTAATGATTCATTAATAAACAAAAATATTTCATTGGGTGATATTAATGATATAACTAAAGAAGTTGCAGAAAGATCAGAAACTAAAGGTGCTAATTTAATATTATCATTCGATTTAATTAACAAAAGATTAACACCTATATCTAAAAAGGATTCTTATTTATCTTCTAAAATTACAATAATTAGTGATATTATTGATAAAAGTATTAGTAATAAATTGATTGTAGAAACTGTTGGTACAATGCTTTGCCCATGTTCAAAAGCAATTTCTAAGTATGGTGCACATAATCAAATATGTAATTTAAAAGTTTCGTTAACAGGTAATATTGAAAGTATAGATGTTGAAAAAATTATTGATATTATGGAACATCAATTTAGTTCACCTGTTTATAGTACTGTTAAAAGAGAAGATGAGCAATACATTACTGAAAAGGCTTATGAAAATCCTAAGTTTTCAGAAGACTTAATTAGAGATACTATAATAGCTATTCATAATTATTATTCTGTT
The DNA here is from genome assembly GCA_944331955.1 of uncultured Bacilli bacterium. GTDB lineage: Bacteria > Bacillota_I > Bacilli_A > RF39 > UBA660 > Onthousia. The sequence continues at coordinate 7,280 of CALVIY010000045.1, read as the reverse complement.
GGAGATATAAGGGTAGAATTAGTAAACAATGAATCAATTCATCAACATAATGTTTATTCAATGGGAGAGCTAAATGCAGATCTTAACTCATAAAGAATTGTATGACAGATATTTAATCAATGTTGGTGATGACTCTAAAAAGGAAATTAAATCTATATTAACAGCTATGGAAAAACATGGCTATTCTAGTTTAGTAAAACAAAAAATTAACATGAATGAAGAAAAGTTTTATTATTTATATTCTTTGTTAATAAAATTAAAAGAAATATTTGATACAAGATATAACGATAGAAATGATTTAGAAATCTTTTTTGATTATGTATTACAAAGTATTGATGGGATTCCAATTAACTTTTATGCTATTTTTTGTCCTGGTTATAATGATGATGGATACAAAGATAGGTTAGGTAAAACTACTACTATTAAAATACAAAAACTTTTTCAAATGAAACAATTACTAGATAAGGAGAATATTTTACATAATATTCATTGTTTATATGCAGATATTTTTTTAGAGAATTGTGATGAACTTAAAAATCCAAATTGGGAAAAGGAATTAGAGGTTAATAAAAATCTATTTAAGGAATATGCCATTAAATATTTGGAATGTGCAGATATTGATTTTTTATCAAGTTATTTTCCTGATAGTAAATATCAGAGAGGATTTGTTGATTCTAGTATTATTAATGGTAATAATTATGAGTCATTTAGAAAATATAATAATAATTTTTATATGAAAATGGGCTGGGATGATGCTAAAGCAAAAGAACGTAATGATAAGTTATATACAATTTATAATATAATTGCTGAATATATTATCAATACAAAATCAAATGGTATTTATTTACCAATGGAGAATATGTATGCACGAACTAAAGTGTTTACTAAGAAAAAAGTAGGTTCAATGTATTTTAAATTGTAGGGGGTAGTAAATATGAATTATAAAGAAAAAGGTAATCTGTTTTGTAAAGAAATAAATCAATTATTAGCAAATAAAAACGAATATTATGCTTTGGTTACTGGTGGTGGATTTGCTTATGATTCTGTAAAGTATTCGGATACTATACAAGGTGATTATGATTTTATGATAGTATATAAAGATGTTGAGCAATTAGATTCTTTAATAGAGGAATTAGAAAAAATTCCATTTGATTTTGAAAAGAAATATTTAGTTTCTGATTTACATTTATTAAAAAGTAAAGTAATAGATATTATAAGATTAAGTGGTAAATATCGTGGCACCAAGAGTACTATTAACTTAGTAAATATAGAGTTAATTAAAAGAATAGCAAATTTGGAAACAAGAATCCCTTTAAAGAAAATTGCCCATAATAGAAATACTGGTTTGTTTTTTGCATATGGTTCTGATAATAGCAGAATAATTGTAAACTTTTTATCGCCATCATTTGTTAGTGGTGATGGCGAAGATCACTATATTCATTTAGATTTCTCTAATATTATTGTAGATAATAACATTTATTTTGGTATATTAGCAGATGCTATTTTAAAAGGTTTTAATAGTAATTATGATAATATAGGTTTTAAAGAAGTGCGTCAAAAGATGATAAAAAATATTAATAACTTTTTTAAAAATAATAAAATCGATAATAGTAATTATCTAAACTTGTATGCTAACAATATATATTTTCCAGAAAATTTAAAAAGACAATTACTTGATGAATTCAATAAATATGGTAAAAATGTTTTTGAAGAAAAAAATACTACATCTAATACAAAATATCCAATTATTTTTGCTGTTGATAATCCAATTAATAGAAAAATGAATCCATTTAATTTTATAAATAATAAAAGTTATAGATGTTCTTTTGATGATTATATTAATGAAATGCAAAAAAATGAATATGATAGACAATATTTGCTAGACGCATTAGCTAAATTGTTTGGATATGTTGCTTTTTCGAATAGTAAAATAGAAGATGATAGTTATATAGAAAATATCATATCTAAATTTAGTGTATATGGTAATAACGATTTGTATTTTGAAGGAATTGAAAAATATTCTGTTAATACTATTTTTGGTTCATTTATTAATGATTTAAAAGTAAATAGATTTAAATATAACCCTATTTTATATAAAAATTATTTGCTAATGTTGTTAAGTTTTTTGTCATTTTATAATAATAAAAATATTTTTGATATGTCTTTAAAATATGAAGTTAATGTTCAAGAATTGGTTAAACCTGAATTAGATAATACTAAAATGAATAGTGAAGTAATATTAAAGTTGTCTAATTTTGATGATATAGGTATGTATCATAATTATACATCAAAGGTTATGCCTGGATATACACAAACAGAATGTGATTTTTTAGAAAAAGTATTTATAGAAAAAAAAGAGCCTGTTTTAGATGTTATGTGTGGATATGGAAGAATAGCTAATGAATTAGTTAAAAGAAATTATAAAAATGTGTATGGCGTTGATTTTTCTGACTATTCTTTTTTGAATGTAGATAAGGATTTTATTTTTTCTAAAGATGATTTCTTTCATTATCGACCAGGTATATTATTTAAATATTTATATAGCTTATATAATTGTTATGAAAATAAAGAATATTTGAGAAAAGTAATTGCTAAAATGACAGAATTGTCTGCTGATAATGCTTTTGTTATTTTAGATGTTTTTAACAAAGAATGGCGAGATAAAATAGATTCTGAATTTTATAAATTGCTTTTTGATAGTTCTCCTGTAAAATTAGAAATTAGTAGACATTATGATGATGAAACTGGTATTGAAACAACTAAATATTTAAAAACAATGTCTGATGATGAACAAGAAGAATATAGTTTTTCTCAAAAGTTTTTTACACAGGCTGAGATAGAGGAGTCTATAGATTATAAAAAATGGGATATAGATTTTTTAACATCTGATGTGGTTGGATCAAGAAATAATAATCAGAAAAGAATTTTGGTTTTAAAGAGGCGGTAAATATGTCAATTATAGCAATTGAAGGAACTAACTGTAGTGGAAAATCAACATTGATAGATTATTTAGTTAAATATTATAATTTTAAAGCTTCAAAATCAGTACCTGAGTGGTTTAGACCATATATACCTTTTGCAAGAGAGTTACAACCTCAATTACAACGAAAAATATATGAGATAGGACATATTGCAGCGTACTATGATGCACTAAAAGAAAAAAGTTGTACTATTTTTGATCGTTGTTATTTTTCAACATATATTCGATTATCATATCAAGAAAGTAAAACTGTAAATGAGTGTGTAGATCAAATTGCTTCTTTTCACTATAAACCTGATTTAATAATTATTCTAACTGTTCCTAAAGAAATTATAGAGCAAAGGTTGGTAGAAAGAAATGAACAGTTTAATCAGGATTTTTTTGAATATGAAAATTCTGTTTATTTACAATTATCATTCAAATATGATAACATTATATTAGTTGATAATAGTAAAGACATAAAATTTTGTACAAATGAAATATTGAGAAAAATAAAAAGGAGATAAGTTATGAATGATGTAAGAGAACAATTGAAATATGTAGTGGAGAATAGTGATTATGTAAAAATTAATTATACTCAATTAGATAGTTTTATAAAGAGTTTAGGGAAGCCAAATTATCAACATTGGTATAATTTTACTTCTTTAAATTTAAACGAAAAGGAAAAAATTATTTTAGCTTTTATAATAGAAAGTTTAAATTTTTGTTTTTGGCAAAAGCCAAAATTTAAAATTGAATATAAAGGTAATATTATAAAAGGGTCTGAGGCTTTATTTTATTCAATTATAAGAGAAGTAGAATCTAATAAAGACTTTTTAGATATAGAATTTTTAAATAAATTAACAAAAGATGATTTTGAAAAAATATTTTATTCGCCTGATAGTAAAATACCTTTATTTGATTTAAGATATGATCTTTTTAAAGATACTGTTAAAACAATGTATAATAAAGGCCAGAGTTTTTTTGATGAATTGTTTAATAAGAAATCAGATGTTGATTTATTAAAGTATATTGTGTCAGAATTTAAGTATTTTGATGATAGTAGTATCTATAAAGGTAAAAGAATAGAGTTTAATAAACGTGCTACTTTACTTGTTAATGACTTATATTATATGTCATCTACAATACATAATAATTTAAAAAATGTTGATAATTTAACAGGTTGTGCTGATTATGGTATACCAAGGACTTTAAGGACGTATGGGATTTTAGAATATAATGAGGAATTATCTAACATAATTGATAATGAGATAGAGTTAAAGCATGATAGTAATATGGAAATTGAAATTAGAGCTAATATGCTTTATGTATTAGAATTAATTAGAGAAAAATTAGAAAATGAAGGTATTAAAATTAATTCTGTAGAATTAGATAATGTTATTTGGCAGATGGGAACGAAGAAGAAAAATGTAAATCCATATCATCATACAATTACAATATTTTATTAGATTCTATTATAAACTAACTTTTAGACAAGTTAGTAACCCACTACGATATTGGCAGAGCCAATAACGAATGTGGGCAAAGATAGTTTCCTTTTGAAACCCCAATTAGCGACAAATTGTGAATCGTTACAATATAATATTGTTGCATAAAAATAGCCTTATTGCTAAAAAGCAAAAAGGCTATTTTTCTTTATCTGTAAATTTTCCTACAAGTGTATTTAATTTAGTATTGGTATTAATTTCCATTTTAGGAAATACACCTCTATCAAATTTAGGATATTTTGCTTTATCAAATTTTTCTAAGTTAGGTTTTATTGTTGTTAATATTTCATTTAGGCTTTCTAATATTTCATCATTAGGAAGTCCTTTATTTTCTATTTTGCCTATTAAATTAGTTATTATTCCTTTACAAGCAAAGTCGTTTTTACGTCTTTGTTCTATATCATCTAAAACATCAAAATAAAACTTTTCATAAGATTTTATTTGTGCTTGGTAGTCAGCAGTAGAACGTCTATCACTAAAATCTTTTCCCCAATTTATTTCTACATCATTATAACTAGCTAATTTCATTAATTTTACTAAACTTAATCCTAATGTTTCAGAAATTCCTTTTAAATATAAGATGTTAGGTTTCTTTCTTTTCCCAGATTCAATACGTGATACTTCAGCACAGTCCATATTAGATTTACGAGCAAGTTCTCTTTGAGAAATACCAACTTTTTCTCTAGCTTCACTTATATATTTACCTAGTTCAGTAGTGTTTTTCTTCGTCATTAAATTACACCTCTTTTTTCTTGATAAAGAAATTATAACATATTATGATGTAAAAATCAACAAAATAGTAATTATAATGTTGACAAACTCAATACTTAATGTTATAGTATTAGTAAATTGATGTAAAACTCATCAAAGAAAGGAGGAAACATATGAATGATTAAGAGTCAGCTTAGAGTAGTACAAGCGATTTGGAAGGATAAATCTATTCCAAAAGAAGCTAAGTACATTTATGCTTACATTTATTCTAAAGGTTATAACAGATACTTTACAGATATAAATGTAGGTGAGATACAACAGACTGTTAGAATTACCAATAAGGGTTTGAGAAAAAATCTTGAAAAACTAGAACAAGGAAAATATCTAGTATATCAAGAGTATGATAACGGTATGTACACCGTAAAACTTAACTAAAGGGTCTAAAGACGTTAGTTAAGAGGTACAGTAAGATTAGAGGCTTATGTTAGTACCTTTTCTATAAGAGATATAGAATAAATAATAATGGTTAAAGAAAGTCCCTATATTAAGAAAGGGAAACTATGCAATTAGATTGTACTTTTAGCATAACTCCAAGAATAGTATTAAGTGATAAGAACTTATCAAGTACAGAAAAATTACTTATGGGGCTTATCGTGTCACTTGCCTTAAAAAATAACTATTGTTTTGCTAGTAATAAGTATTTTGCAGATAACCTAAATATATCAGTTAGAACAGTAACTCTTGCTTTATCTAAATTGAAATTAGAGGAGTATATATTTGTTAGAACTGATAATGGAAGAAGAAAAATATATCTAAATAAGGAAAAGATACCAACAAAAACTTCTAATAGAGTAGCAGAAACTTACGATGTATCTATAGAAAGTAATTGCTATCATAAAATAAATAATAATTATAAGAAAAATAATAATAAATATAAAAATAAAGAAATTATTCCTGTTTGGTTAGAACAGAAAGAAATGTGTAATAGTCTTAGTGCAACTAAAGAGGAAATAGAAGAAATGAATGAACTATTAAAAGATTTATAGAAAGAGAGATGATTTAATGAGGAGGAATATTTTATAACTAATAATAAAAGGGGGTTAGATAAATGGAGGTAAAATATAATATAAAATATAGGTTTAAATGTGATGCTAAAACGAATGAAGAATTAAAAGATATATTTAATAAAAAATGGTTAAATATTATACTTATTTTAGAAAACAATAATACTTCTAGTTTAAATAGAGTTTAAAATGAGTTATAATGTGTTTGTATTTAAAAGTGTTTGTAGTCATTCTTTAAAGAAATTGGAGGAATGGCTATGATAGAAAAGGTAGGTGTATATTGTAGATTATCTGATGAAGATAGGTTTAAAGCTAATAAGAATGATGATAGTGATAGCATTGTAAATCAAAAGAGTATGTGTATTAAATATGCTCTTAAGCAAGGCTGGGATGTTGTAGATATTTATTCTGATGATGATTTCTCTGGGGCAGGTACTTATAGACCTGAATTTGAAAGATTAATTAAAGATTGTGAAAGTGGTAGAATTAATTTAGTTTTATGTAAAACACAATCTAGGTTTTCAAGAGACATGGAGATAATAGAAAAATACTTACATAATAAGTTCATCGAATGGAATGTTAGATTTGTTAGTATTGTAGATAATGCTGATACTAATATTGAATCTAATAAGAAATCAAGACAAATTAATGGACTAATAAATGAGTGGTATTTGGATGACTTATCACAGAACATTAAGAAATCATTAAAGAATAAAAGAGAAGATGGCTTATTTATGGGTAGCTTTGCTCCTTATGGTTATATGAGAAGTAGTGAAGATAAACATAAGTTAGTTATTGATCCTGTCGCTAGTAAAGTTGTTAAAGATATTTTTAAAATGTATGAGAATGGTTATGGTTATTATAAAATAAGTGAATATTTAAATAATGCTAACGTCTTAACACCAGCTTTATATAAAAAGCAAAATGGTAGTAAGTATGTATCTGGAACTTGTGATTATGGTAATGTACGTTGGACTAGTGATACAATTGCAAAAATTCTTAGGAATGAAGTTTATATTGGCAATTTAGTACAAGGTA
>CALVIY010000044.1 GCA_944331955.1 uncultured Bacilli bacterium | reverse complement strand
CCAGATCCAGATAGTAATGCATCTTTAAGATTAGTTGTTGAGAAAGCTAAAGCTGCTAATATGCCTAAAGATAATATTCAAAAAGCCATTGATAAAGCTAAAGGAGCAGGAAATGGGGAAAATTATGAGAGTATAAGATATGAAGGCTATGGACCAGCAGGAGTTGCAATCATGGTAGATTGCCTTACTGATAACCGTAATAGAACAGCATCAATGGTACGTAGTACTTTTTCTAAACGTGGAGGTAATTTAGGTACTGATGGTTCTGTTAGTTATATCTTTGAGAGAAAAGGAATTATAGAAATACCTAGTGATTATGACGAAGATGAAGTAATGTTAACTGCCTTAGATGCAGGAGCATTAGATATGGAAAAAACAGGAGATGCTTATTTAATTACAACACCTAGTGATAAGTTTATTGCCGTAAAAGATGCACTTGCTAACATTGGAGTTAGAGAATTCTTAACTAGTGAAGTTACATTTGTACCAAATAATGAAGTAACTCTTGATGATGAAACTAAAGAAAAAGTATATAATCTAATAGAGGCTTTAGAAGATATCGATGATGTACGGGATGTTCATCATAATATGAAAGAGGACTAAGATGTATAGTTATATTATTGGTAAAGTAACAGAAGTAATGTCTAATGCTATCGTCTTAGAAAATAATGGAATAGGTTACCTTATTAATACACCTAATCCTTTTGCCTTTCTAGAAGGTAATGACTATAAAGTCTATTTATATCAACAAATAAAAGAAGATGAACATAATTTGTTTGGTTTTAAAACTAAAGAAGAAAAAGAACTATTCTTAAAACTTATTGGTGTTAAAGGCCTAGGCCCTAAGATGGCTCTACCTATTATTGCAACAGGATCAATTAATGGAATTAGTGATGCGATTAATAGAGAAAATATTCTTTATCTAAAGAAGTTTCCTAAAATAGGAGAGAAACTTGCTAAACAAATGATTCTTGACTTAAAAGGAAAACTTGATGATTTAAGTAGTAGAGAAGAAGTTATTAAAGATACAAGTGAAGAGTTAAGAGAAGCATTACTTGGACTTGGTTATAAAGATAAAGAAATTAAGAGTATTATTTTAAAAGTAGATAATACTTTAAGTATAGAAGATCAAATAAAAGAAGCCTTAAAATTATTATTAAAGTAGGTGATTAAATGGAACGTGTTGTAACTAGTGAAGAATTAGTTGATGATGGTGTAGTAGATAATACTATTAGACCTGAAGTATTAGATGAATATATAGGACAAAGTGAAGTTAAAGAAAATATTAGAGTCTTTATAGAAGCTAGTAAGATTAGAGGAGAAGTGTTAGACCATGTTTTATTATATGGTCCTCCAGGATTAGGTAAGACAACTCTTGCCTTTATTATTGCAAGAGAACTTGGTGTTAATATTAAAACTGCTAGTGGTCCATCAATTGAAAAAAGTGGAGACTTAGCAGCGATACTATCAACTTTAGAACCAGGAGATGTCTTATTTATTGATGAGATACATAGAATGCCTAGATATATTGAAGAAATACTTTATCCTGCGATGGAAGACTTTACTTTAGATATAATAATTGGAGGAGAGGGAAGTTCTAGGAGTATAAAAATAGACTTACCTCCATTTACACTTGTTGGGGCAACAACAAGAGCAGGAGACTTATCTGCACCACTTCGTGATCGTTTTGGTATTGTATCTAAGTTAAAGTTTTATACAACAGAAGAGTTAACAGAAATTATTAAAAGAACAAGTAGAGTTTTAAATATGCCTATAGATGAAGAAGCTGCTATTGAACTTGCTAAAAGAAGTAGAGGAACTCCACGTATTGCCAATCGACTATTTAAAAGAGTTAGAGACTTTGCCTTAGTAGATAAAAAAGAATCTGTTGATTTAGAAGTTATGAATAAAGCCTTAGAAAGACTAAAAGTAGGTAAGAGTGGACTTGATGAGACTGACCATCAACTATTAAAGGCGATTATTGAACGTTTTAATGGTGGTCCTGTTGGAATAGATGCCCTAGCATCTTCAATTGGAGAAGAAACATCTACAATAGAAGATGTAATAGAACCATATCTATTACAAGAAGGATATTTAAAAAGAACAAGTCGTGGTAGAATGGTAACAGAAAAAGCCTATAAAGAACTTAATATAAACTACCAAGGAGGTTTATTTAGCCTCGATATAGAATAGGGGGATATTTATGAAAGTAGAAGAATTTGATTATTATTTACCTGAAGAGTTAATCGCTCAAACACCAATTAAACAAAGAGATGCTTCAAGACTTATGGTGCTTGATAAATTAACAGGAGAAGTATCTCATAAACATTTCTATGATATTATAGATTATCTTAATCCTGGAGATACTTTAGTTTTAAATGATACTAAAGTATTACCGGCAAGATTAATAGGCGAAAAAGAAAGTACTAAAGCAGTTATAGAAGTATTATTATTGAAAAATAAAGAGAAAGATACATGGGAGTGTTTAGTTAAACCTGCTAGACGTATTCATGTAGGAGATGTTGTATCTTTTGGTGATGGCTTATTAAAGTTAACCTGTACAGAAGTTAAAGATGAAGGAATTAGAGTGTTTAATGCTAGTTATGATGGAATATTCTATGAATTATTAGATGAACTTGGTACCATGCCACTACCTCCATATATTCATGAAAAACTAGAAGATAAAGATAGATATCAGACAGTATATGCCAAAGAGGTGGGTAGTGCAGCAGCTCCTACTGCAGGACTTCATTTTACCGAAGAGTTACTTGAAAGAATAAAAGAAAAAGGTATAAATGTCGTTTACTTAACACTTCATGTAGGACTTGGTACATTTAGACCTGTTAAAGTAGAAGATGTTACAAGCCATAAGATGCATAGTGAGTTTTATTCATTAAGTAGTGAAGTTGCTAATATTCTTAATAAAACAAGAGAAAATGGTAAGAGAATTATTGCTGTTGGTACCACTTCAACTAGAACATTAGAGACAATATATCAAAAATTTGGAGAATATAAAGAAGATCATGGCTTTACTGATATCTTTATTTATCCAGGAAAAGTTGTTAAGAGTATAGATGGACTTATAACTAATTTCCACTTACCTAAATCAACCCTTATTATGTTAGTATCTGCAATAGCAGGCAAAGATAATATCTTAAATGCTTATAATATTGCCGTTAAAGAAAAATATAGATTCTTCTCATTTGGCGATGCAATGTTTATAAAATAATATTTATGTAAGACGCTAGGTATGATTAAAACCAGAGAAATTTTAGAAGACTCTGGTTATTTCTTGCATTTTTTCAAAAAACAAATACAATAAATTGTTGACTTTTTGTAAAAAGGGTATAAAATATAACACAAAAGAAAAAAATAGTATCTTTTTCTTATAAAAATGATATAATATAATTAAAGGTGATGAAAAAATGATAAGATATGTTAAACTAGAGAATTATAAGTCTCTTGTTAATTTAGAAGTTGATTTTATGAAGAAAAAAGATGAACCAAAAAATATTGTAGTTATTTATGGAGAAAATGGAATAGGTAAATCTAATTTTGCAAATTCATTTTATACGCTTAACGAGACTATGCGAACTATGTCTTCTATAGAAAGGTTAAAACAGCTTCTTGAAAAGTCAAATGAAAATAATAAAGATATGTATAGTGCCCTTACTACAAAATATATTAAAACTAGGTTTAAAGATATTAAAATGATTATAAATGATTGTAAAACTATTGATTCCAAAGACAATATGATTCTTGAATATGGTTTTATGTATAATAATAAAAACGGAGTATATCATATTGAAATGGATAACGAAGAAATAGTTAGAGAAAGACTAGAATATGTTGTTACTAAAAATCAAACATATTTCTTTGATATAAATAAAAATAATACTAAAGTAAATTCCAATATTTTTATAGATAAAGATTATTATAATGAGTTTTTAGACCTACTTGATAAATATTGGGGAAAACACTCTTTTCTATCAATTTTATCTTATGAGATAGAAGATAAGAAAAATGGATATATAAATAAAAGAATAACAAAGAGCCTTTATAATATATTAGTATATTTAAAGACAATAAGTACTAAAATTAAAGGAGGAAATCATAGCGAATTTGGAAATATTGGTACTAAACATAATTTAATCTATAGTTTAGAAGAAGGTAAAATTCCAATAAAATTTGAAAAGGTACTTAATAAGAACGAATGCTTGCTTAATGAAATATTTACTACATTATATTCTGACTTTAAAAAAGTTTATTATAAAAAAACAATTGAAGATAATTATATAGCATACAAACTTTATAGTAAAAAAAATATATATGGCAAAATAACAGATGTAGATTTTTCTCTTGAATCTACAGGTACCCAAAATATTTTAGCATTGATACCATATTTAATATCAGCTTGTGAAGGACAAACAGTAATCATTGATGAGTTAGATACAGGTATACATGATTTATTAGTTAAAAATTTGTTAGAATGCATTATTAAATATGTTAAAGGACAATTGATTATTACAACACATAATACAATGTTAATAGACTCATCAATACCAAATGAAGATATATATATATTTAACGCCGATAGTAAAGCTTTTAAAGAATTAATTGCCATAACAGATTTTGATGGAAGAATTCATAAAAATAACAGTCCAATGAAAAAATATCTTCACGGATTATATGGTGGTATACCTATGTTTACAGATATTGATTTTGATGAAATATTAGAAAATTTAAATAGAGGGAATTAATGAGAAGGTTAAATTATACAAAAGCTGTTGTAATAGTCCATGGAAAGTCTGAAAAGCAAATATGTCAATATATAAAGAATAAACTTAGGCTTAAAATAGAAATATATAGTGATAAAAATGGTGAGAAAGCTATACAAATAACTAGTTTAAAGAATACACTTAATAATAAAATTTTCAAGTCGTATAGAAATTTCATTAATACTTTTGAAGATATAGAATTAACTGCTGATAATAAAAAGATTAATAACGACTTTAAAATTTTCATAATTATGGATACAGATGATTGCAGTGAAACTGAAAAAAAGAAGTTCATCAATAAGGAGATGTTTAAAGGACATTGGGCATATGATTATATTGTTCCTATATATAATATTCCAGAATTAGAAACAGTGCTTACAGAAGCAAAAATACCTTTTACAAAAACAGGGGTAAAAAGAAAAAAAGAATATATTAAACTTTTTCCTACAGATCCAAAATATACTAAAACTGATGAAGTTCAAATTAAAGAATTGCTTAATACATTAAAGAAACAAAAGAATACAAATTTAAATGATTTTTTAGATTTCTGTTTAAAAATATCTAATTAATATTGTCATTTTGCACAAAAATTGTATAGTTTAAAATGTTCAGTACTGATATCAACCTTATATTTAGGACGATAGATATGATTAAAACCAGAGAAACATTAGATTTCTCTGGTCATTTTTTAAAGTTTTATAGAAAAGTTCGGAATTAAATGTTGAAAAACTGTTATTTATAATATATAATAAGAAACGTATTGGAGGAAGAAATATGGAAAAGAAAGAAACTAATAAGAAAAATTATCATAATATTGAAATAAAAGTAGAAGGAAAAGAATGGACAGATGCCGTTGATAAAGCTTTTAAAGATAGAGTTAAAAAAGTTGAAGTAGACGGTTTTAGAAAAGGAAAATGCCCTAAAAATATTTATGATAAGAAATTTGGACAAAATTATTTAATTGATGCAGCAGATTTAGTAATTCAAGATGCTTATACTAAAGCTTTAAAAGAAAATGATTTAGTACCAGTAGTACAACCTGAACCTAATTTAAAAAGTCTTGATGAAAATAGTGTTACATTTACATTTAAAATTATTACTAAACCAGAAGTTAAAATTAGTAAATATAGAGGTTTAGGAGTTAAACCTAATGAAGTTAAAGTAACTAAAGAAGAAATAGATCATGAATTAGGTCATTTACTTGAAAGATATGAAGAACTAGTTAATAAGGGTGATGATGCTACAGTTGAAAACGGTGATGTTGCAGTTATTGACTTTGAAGGATTTAAAGACGGAGTTCCTTTTGAAGGAGGTAAAGGAGAAAACTATTCATTAGAAATAGGTAGTGGTAGTTTTATCCCTGGTTTTGAAGAACAATTAATTGGTATGAAATCAGGTGATGAGAAAGAAATTAAAGTAACTTTCCCAGAAGATTATATGGAAGAGTCACTAAAAGGACAAGATGCTACATTTAAAGTAAAAGTACACGAAATTAAAACTAAAGAAAAAAGAGAATTAGATGAAGATTTCTTCTTCGATCTTGGTATTGAAGGTGTTAATGATGAGATGAGCCTTAGAAAAGAAATAGAAGCTAATATAAAAGCTAATAAAGATATGGAAGAAGAAAATAAATATATCGATAAACTACTTGAAGAAGTATCTAAAAATGTAGAAGTTGATATTCCTGAAGAAATGGTTAATGAAGAAGTTGAAAGACTATTCAGAAGAACAGAACAACAAATGGCTATGCAAGGAATTAGTTTAGATTTATATTATCAAGTTACTAAGTCTACTGAGAAAGATTTAAAAGATCAATTAGAAAAAGAAGCATATCAAAATGTATTATATCGTTTAATGCTTGAAGAAATCATGAATATGGAAAAAATTGAAGTAACTGAGAGTGATGCAATGGAAGAAGCTAAAAGACTTGCTGAAAGATATCAAATGGAACTTGATCAATTCTTAAATGAATTTGGTGGTATTGAGATGGTTCAATATGACCAGGAGATGAGAAAAACTATTGAATTATTAAAAGAATTAAATAAATAGTTGCTAGATTTTAAAATCTTTGATAAAATGACTAAAGGAAAAAGGAGGGAAAACGCATGGCAAAGAAATTAGGACATAGACAAAAGAAAACTTTTGTATGCTCAGTTTGTGGAAATGAGAATTATAGAGAAGAAAAAAATGTAAATAATACTCCAGGAAGAATGGAGATTAGCAAATATTGTAAATTCTGTGGTAAACATACTACTCATAAAGAGAAGAAGTAATATAAAATAACAGTCATTTTATGACTGTTTTAAGTCTATAAGAAAGGAGTAATAATAATGGTTAATTCAAACGATTTTAAACCAGGTATGACTATTCAGTTTGAAGGAGGAATCTTTACAATACTTGAAAGTCAACATGTTAAACCAGGTAAAGGTGCAGCGATTGTTAAAGCTAAGATGAAGAATTTAAGAACAGGTTCTATTGTTGAGAAAACATTTAATGCAGGAGTAAAAGTAGAAACTGCTCACATAGATAAGAAAACTATGCAATTTCTTTACTCTATGGGAGATACTTATTATTTCATGAGTATGAGTGATTATGAACAAATAGAACTTGATAGAAGTGTCATAGGAGATGACGCTAAATACTTAAAAGAGAACTTAGAAGTTGAAATTACTTTCTTTGAAGGTGAGATGTTAGGAATGAATTTACCTGATAAAGTAGTTATGAAAGTAGTTAAAACAGAAGATGCTGTTAAAGGTAATACAAGTAGTGGTGCAATGAAAAATGCAGAATTAGAGACAGGTATGACTATTCAAGTACCATTATTTATTAAACAAGATGAAGATATCTTAGTAAGTACTAAAGATGGTAAATATGTATCTCGTGCATAAACAAGGACTTTTAAAGTTACTTGTTTTTTTCTTAACCGTATGTTAATATTAATATAGAAAAGTAGAAAGAAGGTAAAAAAAATGAAGAGACTTTGTTTACAACATGTTACCTGGGGGGGGGCAGTTTAATAGTAAAATAGTTACTTTCTTTCATTATGTAACAAAAAGAGAATAGGATAATTCTATTCTTTTTTACGTGTAATAATGGAGGGAGTAAGAGGTTTATGGAAAAGAAGAAAAATAAAAAGGCAACAGTAATAATTATAAGTATATTTATAGTATTAATACTTACAATATTAATAAGTTATGCATATTTTACTACAGAATTGAATGGAACAGACCAAGTAGTAAAGGTAGGAACACTTGATTTAGTATTAGATGAAACAAGTGATGGAATAACATTAGAAGAAGCAGTAGGAATAAGTGATAGTAAAGGTATGAGTTTAGATGGTTCTACCTTTGAATTAAGAAATAATGGTAACAAGACAGTTGAGTATACTATTTATTTAGATGATAATAGAGTAGAAGATACTGATACAAGAATAGATGATAAGTATTTAAAGTATAATCTTAATAAAAATGGGGAAGATAGTGGACCTAGTGCCTTAACAAGTATCGGGATTAACCCTAATAGAGTATTAGATACAGGAACAATAGATGGAGGAGTAACTAATAAATATAGTCTAAAATTATGGATAACAGATGAAATAGATGGAAACTATTCAGGCCAAGTATTTAGTGGTAAGTTAAGAGTAGAAGTATCACAGGTAAGACCAGGAGCAGGAGATACAATACTAGATAATTTAAGTAGTGGGAGTACATATGATGATGGGTATGATACATTTATAACAGGAGAAGATCCTAACAACTATGTCTGGTATAGTGGAAAACTATGGAGAGCGGTGTCTGTTAATAATGAAGCGAAGACAACTAAGTTAGTAACGCAGTGGAATATAAGTACAGTACCATATAATGCGAGTGAAAATATAGCTTTTGAAGGAAGTTATATGGAAGAGTGGTTAAATGATACCACAGTAGATGGTTTTTTAGGTAATTTAAGAAATCCAGAAAAATTCATTGTAATGGATGCTGTATGGGATGCAACATTAGATAATACTACCATAGGAAGCATCCAAAGACCCAATGGCACAACAACAGTAACAGATGCAGTAGGACTACTTAATATGTATGAATATCAATCAAGCAATAACGGAGGAAAAAATGGTTATTTAAATAATGGTCTTTATTGGTGGACTTTAACAGCATACGATATGTCTTATATACAGAGTATTGATAATTATGGTAAACAATATTACTATAGCTCATCTAGTATGAATGGTGCTAGACCATCTATAAATTTAAAATCTAACGTTAAAATCGTAGATGGCGATGGAACTATAGATAACCCTTATAGACTTTTATGGGATAATGATACTGAATTATCAGGAACATTACTTAATACTCGATACAGTGGTGAGTATGTTAAGTTTGGAAATGATGAAAACAATCTATATCGAATAGTAAGTCATGAAAATGGAACAGGGACAAAAATAGTAAGTGCAGAATCTTTAAAAAGTTCTGGAGTGTTTATAACAAGTATTTTTGGAAACAATACGGTGTTTTCAAGCACTAGTACTATAGGTTCATTTTTAAATGGAGAATATTTAACAAATTATGTAGATAATTCATATATTGATATGGTAGAAGATAGTACTACATGGTATTTAGGAACTGTAGGAAGTAGTGCTTCATATAAACTAGCAAAATATACAGATGAAACTGGAACAACCACAACATCAAGTATAACTCAAGCTAAAGTAGGATTACTTCGTGCTGGCGAATTAATGACTGGACAATTTGCTAGATCTAGAAATAATGCAAATTATTGGACAATTACTCCTAATAGTACATCTAATGTTTGGAACGTTAATAATAGTGGTGTTATGTATCCTGACCCCATTATAGGTTCTAATGGAGCTATACGCCCATCCCTAAATTTAAAATCTAACGTAGTAATAACTTCTGGAGTCGGAACTAAAAATAATCCTTTTACAGTAACTTTAGGTAGTTAGTGTTTAGTAAAGAACTTAGTATTGTAGTATACTAGGTTCTTTTTTTAAAAAGTATGAATTTTGTAAATTGACCCCTAAAATAGAGGTCAATTTTTAAAATTCGCCCGTTGAAAATTAAAAATTGAGGCAAAAATTGCCTTGAATTTACAAAATCCTCTTTTTGCATTAATTTTCCTTCCATGTTAGAGTGTAGG
>CALVIY010000043.1 GCA_944331955.1 uncultured Bacilli bacterium | reverse complement strand
TGATCTACTTCTTCACGAGCAAGAGCCTTAGTAAAACCAACAAGAGCAGCTTTAGTAGTAGCATAAGCTACTTCTCCAGAGTCTGCAACCATAGGACCAGTAACACTAGATAGATTAATAATACTTGCCTTTCCACTTGCTCTTAACATAGGAAGTAATACCTTAGTAACGTTCCATGTTCCTTTAATATTAATATCAAAATGTAAGTCACGTAACTCATCAGTCATATTCTCAAATGTTTCTAACTTACAAATACCTGCATTATTTACTAAGATATCAATATGGTCATAGTACTTTTTAATAATATCAACTACTTGTACTAATAAGTTCTTATTACTTATATCAACATTAATACCTAATACTTTATATCCTTTAGTACCAAGTTCATTAACAGTATTAGTTAATTCAGGTGATTTATCTAAAATAACAACAGATGCACCATATTTAAGTAAACTTTCTACAATTCCTTTACCATTACCCATCGCACCACCAGTTACAACAGCAATTTTTCCTTGTAAATTCATATTATCCCTCTTTCCTATTCTTTTTAATTATACTACTTTTTTTCATTTTATCATACTGTTTATACATATATTGGACACTATTTTCCAAAAAGAA
This sequence comes from uncultured Bacilli bacterium, assembly GCA_944331955.1. Classification (GTDB taxonomy): domain Bacteria; phylum Bacillota_I; class Bacilli_A; order RF39; family UBA660; genus Onthousia. The sequence continues at coordinate 9,923 of CALVIY010000043.1, read as the reverse complement.
ATAATGACACACATAAAAACCATCAAAGATAAGTAGTATAAAGAATATTATAAACATTGCAAAAATGTATTTAGTTATAAATAGAAATAAAATTGTAAAGAAAACATAAGTTAAAGTTATTACTAAGTGTATTACTCTTTCTTTTTGAAATAATTCCATTTTAAATAGAAAATCATCTATCTCTTCCTCACTAAATTTATGATTATCTTTTATTTTTTTATCAATCTCACTAATATATTCTTTCATATACTCTTTCATTTTTCCATCCTTTCAATTATATCTTTTGAAGCGATTAAACCTGTTGCAGCAGCTGCTACAATATTTCCTGCTTTACCTGCCCCATCTCCTACAAAATAAATATTTTCTTTATCTATTTTCATATTATTATCAGTAGTGATTTCATTACTAAAGAATTTAATCTCTGGTCCATAAAGAAGTGTCTCCCCATTATTAACACCAGGTATAATTTTATCTAAGACTTCAAGTCCTTCTATTATATTAGTAATAATTCTATGAGGTAATGCTAAAGCTAAATCTCCTGCAGTATAGTCTTTAAGTGTTGGTTCTACATAATTCTTCTTAATTCTATCTTTAGTAGAACGCCTACCTCTTCTTAAATCTTTAAGAGTCTGTAAAATAGGTTTACCACCACCAAGTGTATTAGCTATCTTTGCAATAGACTCACCATATTCTCTAGTATTAGTAACAGGTTCTGTTAAGTTAATTTTAGAGATAAAAGCAAAATTAGAATTAGCTGATTTAATATCTTTTAGAGCATGACCATTTACGCAAATATAACCATAGTAATTCTCTTTCGCTACAAATCCCCCTGGATTAGTACAAAATGTTCTAATCTCATCATCATAAGTTTTCGTTTTAATAAAGATTGTTGGATCATAAATAATATCTGTAATACTATTTAATATCTCTTTTCTAACTTCTACTCTAACACCAATCTCTATACTTTGAGAAGTATATGGAATATTATATTTATCTGCTAACTCTTGAACCCATTTAGCACCCGTTCTACCAGGAGCGACTATAACATTTCTAGCTTTATACTCTTTATTTTTAGAAGAAACAACATAATAATCATCTTCTTTTCTTATATCGCTACATTTAAAATTATCAAGTAAAGTAACACCTAATTTTCTTAAAGTATTTTCCATATCTTCAATATATTTAGGTAAATAATCACTTCCTAAATGCTTTTGTTTAATAATCAAAAGATTAGCACCTGCTTTAGCAATCCTCTCATCTAACTTTAAAGCTTCATCCATATTACTAGGATAAGTCTTACTATCCATATGAAACTCATTAAAGATAGATTCTACTTCATCAATTAGTTTATAAGCATCACTTTTCTCCATATACTTAAATAAATCAGTCTTACCTAACTTAGGAATAAAGTTAAGTTTCCCATCAGAAAAAGTACCCGCTCCACCATATCCCGATAAAATATTACAAGGATTACAATTAACACAAGATATTCCTTTAGAATTCATTGGACATACTCTATTTTCACTAAATTTCCCTTCATCTACAAGTAATATTTTTAATTTACTATTACGAGCAAGATTTAAAGAAGCGAAAAGTCCTGCAGGCCCTGCACCTACTATAACTACATCATACATATTATCACTACCTTTACTATTTAATTGTACAATAATTTTAAAAAAAAAGAAATATATGATAAAATAAATAGCACTTGGAAAGAAGGAATAATACTATGAATAAAAATATTGAAATATATAAAGAAAAATTAAATAATTATAATGAAATAAGAATTATCACGTTTCATAAAGAACCTATTAAAGAAATAGATACAACTATTTTTCCTTATCCAAGCATAAATTTTGAACATCCTAAATTAATAAAACCATATTTAAAAGAAAAGAACATATTAAAAAAATTAGATAAAGCCTTAATGAAAGAAGACATATTTCATGTTACTTGGGCTCTAGCAAAAATAGGTATTGCAACTTTTGTTAATGTTACTCCAAGTAGTGAATATGTTGACTATGCATTTATAACATTACCTAACTCTTTATCTATAACTCAAATTAATGCTATTAATAGATTAGCAACTATTTTAGAAGAATATAAAACCATTGAATGTTCAAAACTATTAAATGATAAATCAATTTATCCTATTGAAGAAATAAATAATGGAACAACCCTTCTAAATTACATTAATAAAAATAAAGAAAAGATACTAATTAAAAAGTAGGAGTAATTATGTATAATATAAAGAAAAATATAGATAGACTAAGAAGAGGAAGCTTTACTTTCTTTTTAGAACCTAATGAGATTAAAGAAGTTAGTAAATATTTTAAAAAAGATGAGTTCAATATTTTCAAGCCATTTCTTGAAGCTGAGAAAGTAATACTTTATAAAGAAACACCACCTAAAGTAATATTATTTAAAATAATAACAAAAGAAAACTTTAGACATCAAGATATTTTAGGTAGTATTTTCTCTTTAAATATAGATAAAGAAATGTTTGGAGATATTATAGTAGATGATAATAATTATTATTTTTATTTATTAGAGTTTATGAAAGACTATTTTTTAACTAATTTTAATAAAATTAAGAATAGTTATATAGAATTAGAAGAAATAGATATTAACACTCTAAAAGACTATAAGAGAAAATTTAAAGAGTTAGAATTAATCGTTAAAAGTGAAAGAATAGATATAGTAGTATCAAACATTACTAACACATCAAGAAGTAAAGTTAAAGACAAATTTAATAATAAAGAAATTATTTTAAATTATGAAATATTAACTAACCCTTCATATCTTTTAAAAGAAGAAGACATATTTAGTATTAGAAAATATGGTAAATTTAAATATATAGGAAAAATAAAAGAAACAAAAAAGAATAATTATGTTATAAAGATAAATAAGTACATCTAAAAAGAACAGGCAATACTGTTCTTTTAGTTTAAACTATCTTTGTTCTAAGTTTTTCTAATATCTTTGACTCCTTTCTACTTACTTGAACTTGAGAAATACCAAGAGACTCTGCTGTTTCTTTTTGAGTCATATCTTGATAGTATCTTGAAGTAATTAATTCTCTTTCACTCTCTTCAAGACTATTAATCGCTTCTTTTAAATCTAATACCCCAACATCATATCCTTTCTCAATAAGTGCAATCTTATTATATAAATTATAATCATCATCTAAATAATTATTATCTAAACTATATGGTGTAGTAATTGCACTCATAACACTAACTATCTTCTCTTCACTCTCTCCTAATAAATAAGATATCTCAAAAGTTGTAGGTTCTCTTCCCAAATTTTGTGACAAGTATTCTCTTGTTTCTTTAATCTCTTTACTAAGCTTATAGACATCATTTGGCATATGGACTCCATAATCATTATTAATGGCTTTCAAAACTTCCCCTTTTATCCATAGATAAGCATAATCAGTAAAATTTGTTTCTTTACTACTATCATACTTCCTTAAAGCAGTTTGTAACCCTACCATTCCAGCTTGAAACAAATCATCATAATCACTTCTGAAATTATATTTACTGATAATACTTTTTACCAAAGGAACATACTCTAAGGCTTCTTCTACCATCTTAATCAATCCTTTCTAATTCTCTTTAATAATAAATAGAATTAATTTAATTAACAACAATTTCGACAGAAGTAGTTATTTATTTCAACCTACAAATTTCTTAAAAATAATGTTTTAAACATAATAGCTACTATTTCTCTTTTTAAAGACTTAGTTTTACCACGAACACTCTTACTCTTAGGATAATCTTTACAATTAAAAGTAACACTAATTTCTTCTTTAAAATCTTTATATTTAATTATTAATTTAGTATTAGAACAATTATTAGAATAGTTAAATTCTAACTTACTAAGAGGAATAGTACTATTCTTAATCACTTTAGATATATCTAAATAATTAGAAAGTTCTATATCATCAAACACTTCAATTTCTTCTTTTCTATATAAGTAATATTTATTTATAATATCTATAACTTTATAACCACTGTTTATTTTAGTATCAATAATACTCTCATCTTTATAACACTTATAATATTTCTTACGATACCGATATAATGTTTCTTTTCTTATAATATTAATATAAAATTTATTATCTATATTAGATGTCTTTAAGACTTTATCATCATATAAAGTCCTAACTAAATGATTTATTAACTTAATTTCTACTCTACTATAACCTTTCTTTGTTACTTTAATCTTATCTTTAATATAATTAGAATTCTCTATTTCAAAACTACCTTCTATATCTCCTTGATTTAAAAAACAAGTTACTTCTAAAGTTAAGAATTCAGGACTATATTTTTTAGACAATTTAATATTATAAAGATTACCTTCATAAAGAGTTTTATCTTTATATTTTAATATTATTTTAGTAATTAAAAGATTATCTATATCTTTAATTATTAAGTTATCTATTTTCTTTAACTCTTTATAATAATATATAGTCTTAGTATCTTCATCTAAAGCTTTATCAGTTAATTTTTCTTTTGTATAACTAGTATATTTTCCATAAATTACTTCATCGCTTTTAAGAGGATACTCTTTACTAGTTTTTTCCAAATATTTATAATCTCTATCTATCTTTTCTTGCTTATAGTAAGTAACTTTCTCTAATCTTTCATTACTACTAACTTTATAGTTAGAATCAACACTACCTACTTTTAGATAAGGAGTAGTAATAGTTTTTGCATAAACATTTTCCCATGAAAAAAATAATAATAGTATTAAAAGTATCTTCATAATTAAGACCTCCTACTATTATTATTAACTGTTTCTAATCTTTTGCTTTAAAAATTAAAGTAAAGACAAAGGTAAAGATAATCGCTGCTGTTATTCCAGCGGCAGTAAGATCAAAGACGCCCATTAACAAACCTATTATGCCATGAGATTCAGCGGCAAGTAAGGCTCCATGAATTAGAGAATGACCAAAGCTTGTAATAGGAAGTAAAGCACCTCCTCCTACTTTAGCGATAAAAAAGTCATAGATAGAAAAGGCATCAAGGGCTGCACCTACACATACAAAGATAGCAGTTATATGACCTGGTGTTAGTTTTGTATTATCAAGTATTAATTCTGCAATTAAACAAACTATTCCACAGAATAAAAAGGAATTAATAAAGTACATTATATCGCCTCCAAACATATTAAATTGGCAATAGATAAAATATTTTCTTTTTGATAAAGCATTATAGGAGAAAATAAAGCACCAGTTGCAATTAGTAAGACTTTTTTATATTTACTATTCATAAGATCTTTTAAAATAGTACTATAATTAACTAAAGCAGAACATACAGGACCACTGCCTCCTGCCATTACTTCTTTTTGTTTTTCTAAATCATATAGCATAGTACCACAATCATTATAGTTTTTAGATAAATCTATATTATATTCATTAAGCATTAAGTCTTTTAATATTTCTTTACCATATTTACCTAAGTCTCCTGTAAGTATTAAATCATAATCACTTGCCTTAGTATTAGTTTCCATTAAGTACTTATAAAGGGTATCAGCAGCAGCTCCTGCCATAGCAGCTCCCATATTAAAAGCATCTTTTTGATTATAATCTACAATAGTTCCAATAAGTCCATTAACAACTCTTACTTTACTAGGTTTATTAGATAAAAGAACACTAGCACCTCCTGTAGCAGTAAAAGTTGCAGTCATAGGTTTAGGAGAACCATATTCAGTAGGATTTCTAAATTGCTTTTCACTTGACATATTATGAGATGAACAAGAAATAAGAGCATTATTTACTTTACCACTATCTATAAAAGTAGATGCTATTAACATTCCTTCAATACTAGTAGCACATGCTGTATAAATACCAAGAAAAGGACTTTTTAAATTTAAAGCACCATAACAAGAAGATGCAATTTGATTTAAAAGATCACCTGCTATAACTAAATCTATATCATTAGGAGTTAATTTTGTTTTTCTTAGTAGTATTTTAATACTATCTTCAAGTAATCTAATTTCTGCTTTTTCAAATGATTTTTCTTTACAATATAAATCATTATAATACTTATCAAAGTTCTTATGTAATGGTCCTTTCGCTTCATAAGGACCACATACTGTACTAGCATTATCTAAATAAACATTTCTAAAATTTAATATCATGATAAAACCTCCCATAAATATCTAATAAGTCCAAAGAACCAAGCAGAAACTACTCCATAAAATATAACTGATCCTGCAAGTTTAAAAACATTACTACCTACACCATAAATAGGTCCTTCGTTCTTATAATCTAAAGCTGCACTAGTCATTGAATGAGCGAAACCTGTTATAGGAATAAGAAGTCCTGCTTTAGCTTTAACAACTAACTTATCAAAGAAACCTAAAGCCGTGAATAGTGATGCAAAGAAAATAAAAGTTATAATCATATAAGTAGAAGCATCATTTCTTGATATATCAAAAAGCATAATATAAATTCTAATTAAAGTCTCTCCAAGTAACCCCATAAGTCCTCCTACTAAGAAAGCAGTTAAAGCATATTTAAATTTATTTTCTTTAGGAGTATGCTTCTTTACTAAAGCATCATATTTTTTATTAGTCATATTATTATCACCTAATAATATAGTGTTCTAAAAAATAGTATTTATACAAAAAGAAGAGAATTTTTATCTCTTCTTAATTTGCAAGTTCTAATTTAAATGGATCAGATTTAGTTCCTGTTCCTGATGTTATCTGTACGTTAGATTTTAAATTTAACGCCGGTTTAACTCCACCAATAAGAATAGAACTATCATAACTTGAGCTACTATAAATATTTATTCTATGAACATTAGAAGAAGTATATGGAGTAAGAGTCCAATAATCCACATTATTTTTATACATATCAAAACTTCCTGCCATCAATTCTCCTAAACGCAACAACCCAACTTTCGCATTAGAAGTGTTTGATGTTAATATATTACCAGTAGTATCTGTATACTTTGCAAGGCGATAACTTTCTCCTCTACCTACTGTTCCAAGATACCAAGTAGTATTATCTTCTATCATATTATTATAAGTATCATCAACATAATTTGTTAAATATTCTTCATTTAAGAATGTACCTATTGTATTAGTACTTGAATAATTTATATTATCTCCAAAAGCCATAGTTTTAAATGTTCCAGTGTCTAAATCCTTTAATGGTTTATCACTGACTATTTTTGTTCCTACACCATTTTCATGACTTACTATCCTATATAAATTATTCTCATCATTTCCAAACTGAACATACTCACCGCTGTATCTACTTGACAACTTTGTTCCTAAAGAGATAGTATCATTATCTCCTTCTAAGCGATATGGATCACTTTCTGTTCCATTACCATCTACTATTTTTACATTTGATTTTAGATTTATGGATGGTCTAACACCACTAACACTAATAGGGCCATAATTAGTAGCACTTCCATCCGAATCAACATGCCTAAAAAGATATGAACTATATGGAGTTAAGGTCCACCAAGATACTCCATTATTTAAATAACTATTTTTACTATTAACAACTTGATACTCATACATATTTAATAGTCCTATAGGATTAGTTACAATTGTCGTACCATTTGGTCTTGTTAATTCATCTAAAGCTCTATCATCCATAGTTGCATCCCATTTGGCATCTGTTACTATAAATTTTTCTGGTTCCCTTAAATTACCTAAGAAACCATCTACTGTTGTATCATTTAACAACTTTTCTATATAACTTCCATTAAAAGAAGTATTACTTTCTTTATTATATGGAATTGCACTTATATTCCACTGTGTTACTAACTTAACTGTCTTCGCTTCATTATTTACACTAACCGCTCTCCATAATTTACCGCTATACCAGATGTAATTATTAGGATACTCTCCAGTTATAAAGGTGTCTGTTCCATCATCATATAGACTATCTTTACTTATATCATCTAATACTACTGTTCCTACTTCTCCTTTATCTGTTATCTCTTCTAATAGATGTCCATTATCTTTTAATGATAAATCATTGTAATCTAGTCCTACACTTACTCCTAATGTGAATTCTACAGTATTTGCACTATTATTTATTACTCTTACTATATAGGTATTACTTGATCCTATAGAATTTACTTTCTCTAATGTTGTCCCTACTTCAAGTGGTGGTATGTTCATTCCTTCATCTACTATATATCCTATCTTTGTATAACTTGGTTCTTCTCCTATATAATAAAAGTTAAATCTTGCTTTTATATTATTAGGATTAGATAAAGTTACTATAAAGTCTTTTACACTATTAGATTCTACTGTTAATTTATTAGTTTCTTCTTCATCTACAGTAAGTTTATATTCTAAATTACCTGTAACAATACTTATAGCATTTCCTTTTTCCTTACTTACTGTAAACATAGCATAAGAAAAATATCCTCCTAATATCAATAATGTTATTATAATCATTACTATCATATATATCTTACTAAAACTTGTTTCTAATAATAATTTTTTCATCATCTTACTCCCTTCATTATTGCACTTAAAAAAGAATAGAATTATTCTATTCTCTTTTTGTTACATAATGAAAGAAAGTAACTAAACTACTATTAAACTGCCCCCCCCCAGGTAACATATTGTAAACGAGCGCTGATGCTATTTTTCATCATAATTACTACCTTCTTCCTTATTCTTATTAACTTAATACTATCATATAATTATACAATCTACAAGTGCCTTTACACCTATTAATCAATTAAGTTTTTTAATTCTTCTATATTTAGACCTGTGTTTTTTGACACTACTTCTATAGGTATACCATCTTTAAGAAAATTTTTTGCAATAGTAATTTGTTCTTGCTTTTTACCTTCTTCAAGTCCTTCAACTTTACCATCATCATATCCCCAATTACGAGCGGTATTAATCATTCTCTTTTGCATTTCCTCATTATCATATGCTAATCCAAAATTATCATCAAGTCCTAGTCTTTCTAATTCATCCACGATTTTTAACGCCTCCTTATCATCTCCTGCTATTTCTCTTAACTCTTCATAAGAAGTTGCAGTAAATAAAGATAGATATGTCTCTTCCTTATTGTCTCCATTATATCTTATTCCTTTGTAATTTTCAAGATACACTTCATGTATCTTGAAATCTTTTATTTCTTTATGAGTATTTATATCCATAACAGAATAAGAGGCTTTACTAATATATGGATTCTTTTCTTTATTAAAGTTTATTTGAATTATTTGTTTTTTCTTTATATCTTCTCCACTATTTAAACTTTTAGCAAGAGCTGCATATAAATATAATCTATTTCTATACTTTGTCTCTTCACTAGGAAACTGATTCATCTCTATTGATATAACTATATCAACTTTATCACTTACTAGTAATATATCAAGACGATAATCTCGCTTTTCATTACCACTGTTTAACTCTGGATCATATAATCTAAATTCATTAATATCCATATTTATAATAGGTTTAATAATAGTATTAAAGAACTCTTTATAATCTTTTATTTTAAAGAAATGTTTAAATGTAGTGTCACTTAAAAGACTAATAAATTTCTTTTCTTTCTTCTCTTTTTCCATAAATTCCTCCATAAATCGATAATATTTCTACGTAGATGCCTACACTCTAACATGGAAAGAGGAATAATGCAAAAAGAGGATTTTGCAAATTCAAGGCAAATTTTGCCTCAATTTTCAATTTTCAACGGGCGAATTTTGTAAATTGCCCCTAAAATAGAGGTCAATTTACAAAATTCATACTTTTTAAAAAAAGAGCCTAGTATATCACAATACTAAGTTCTTTACTGAGCACTAACTACCTAAAGTTACTGTAAATTATCTGTTTAAACAGATAATACGTGTTATCCGTTCAATAATGTTATCTGTTCAAACTAGAAAATCTAGCATAAAAACTAGATTTCTTTTAATTTTTGAACA
>CALVIY010000042.1 GCA_944331955.1 uncultured Bacilli bacterium | reverse complement strand
TGTAAGGAGAGATTAAAATATGAAAAAACAAGAAGCAATGGAATTAGCAATAGATAAATCAAGAGTGATGATAGAATATTTAGAGCAAATATTAAGTGATGATAATATATCAGGTAATATGACTTTTCGTACTAGTAAAGTAGAAGGTGAAGATGAGAAAATGTGTACTGTAGATATTATGTTAAGTAATGGTAAAGAAAAACACTTAAATTTAGGTATTCCAAGTATTCATAGTGATATTTTTACAAGACAGTTTACTAGTGATTTAGTAGAAAGATTTGCAAAAGATGACATAATGGGAGTAAGTCCTTATTTTGAAATTAAAAGTATGTCACCAATTAGTAGAAGTGGAATGGATGCTATTAGTATAAATAAAGAAACAGGGAAGATTAATAATCATATAAAAATAGATTTCTATTATAAAGGACAAGATTTTGACTCTATTATGGAAGAGTATAATAAAAAATTGAAGGAAGCTCAAAAAGAAGTAGAAGAAGAAACAAAAGTAAGAAAATAATACTTATTATAGAGCATAAAAAATATAGAAAGGTTAATTGTATGCAAGAGAAGTTTAAAAAGTTATATAAGGAATATGATAAACTACAAAATAAATATGGTGATAAAACCTTAGATTCTATCTATAATGGAGGAGAATCTAATAATCCAGATATTTTATTTGTTTTTATGAATCCAACAGGAAGAAACATTGCAAGTCCTAAAGCTTGGAAAGGCTTAAAGGCTCCTTGGCTTGGTACTAAGAACATTTGGAAATTATTCACAGCCATTAATCTTTTTGATAAAAATCTTTTAGATGAGATAAATGAAAAGAAACCTAAAGACTGGGACTATGATTTTGCAAACAAAGTATATGATGAGGTTAAAAGAAATAACTACTTTATAACAAACTTAGGTAAATGCACACAAATAGATGCAAGGCCCCTAAAAGATGAAGTTTTAAGAAGTTATCTTGGACTTTTAGAACAAGAAATAGATATCGTTAAACCAAAAATAATAATTACTTTTGGTAATCAAGTTTCATCAATTATTTTAAATAAGAAAATATCAGTAGGAGAGTGTAGAAAACAATACTTTGAAAAAGAAATAGGTACTAAGACATATAAAGTATTTCCAGTCTATTATCCAGTTGGTAATGGAACATTTAACATTGATAAAGCGATAGAAGATTTAAAATATATTATAGAAAATTATGTTAAAGATACTGTTAAAACAAAATAGTATCTTTTAATATTGACAAACATATAATAACTGTATATACTGTATATATACAAAAAAAAGAAAGCAGTGATTAAATGCAGATAATTATCAGTAATAGTAGTGATATACCAATATATAGGCAGATAGTTGATAATATTAAAAGAGAAATACTTAATGGTAACTTAGTAGGAGGAGAGGCCTTACCTTCTATTAGAACACTTGCTAAAGATCTTCGAATCAGTAATATTACCACTAAAAGAGCCTATGAAGAATTAGAAAAAGATGGTTTTATCGAAGCAGTCGCTACAAAAGGTTACTTTGTTAAAAATAAAAGTGAGAACTATCTTAAAGAAGAAATACTAAAGAAAATAGAAGAAAATTTAGAAGAAGCTTTAACTATCGCAAATACTTATCATATTAGTTATGAGGAAGTACTAGAGATACTTAATGTTTTGAAGGAGGATAATAATGGATAATATAATTAAAGTTAATAATTTAACTAAAACCTATGATAACTTTAAACTAGATAATATTACTCTTGAAATAAAAAAAGGCAGTATCATTGGCCTAATAGGAGAAAATGGAGCAGGGAAGACAACTCTAATTAAACTATTATTAGGTTTAATAAAAAAAGATAAAGGAGATATCTTAATATTTAATAAAACTTTAAATAGTAAAGTAAAAGAAGATATTGGTGTAGTCTTAGATGACTCATTCTTTCCAGAAGTTATTAAAGTAAAAGATGTTAACTCTATTATGAAAAATATCTATAAAGCTTGGGATGAAAAATTATTTCTTAAATACCTAAAAGACTTTTCTTTAAATGAAAATATGTTAATAAAAAACTTATCTAAAGGAATGAAAAAGAAACTAGAAATAATAACTGCACTTGCTCATCATCCTAAACTCTTAATATTAGATGAACCAACTAGTGGATTAGATCCTATCGTTAGAAAAGAAATATTAGATATCTTTCTAGACTTTATTGAAAATGGAGAGAATAGTATTTTATTCTCTTCCCATATAACTAGTGATATTGAAGCAGTCGCTGACTATATAATCTTTATAGATAATGGTAAATTAGTCTTTGATAAAGAAAAAGATGATATCTTAGATAATTATGGAATAGTTAAATGTAATGATAATGACTTTAAGAAGATTTCTAAAGAAGATATAATATCTTATCGTAAAAATAAATATAACTATGAAGTATTAGTTAATGATAGAAAAAAGGTTAAGAAAAATAATTCTAATTTAGTTATTGATAAAGCAACATTAGAAGATATTATGTTATTAATAGTGAAAGGAGAAAAATAATGAAAGGTTTAATTATTAAAGATTTATGTGTAATTAAAAATCAAATGAAAACATTACTATTAGTCCTAGCTTTCTTCATTATCTTTTCGGTTATTAATGAAGATGCAACATTCATTCTCTTCTTAGTACCCTTTTATATGATTATGATTCTCATAACTACTTTTAACTACGATGAATTTAATAAATGGGACGCTTATTGTAACAGTCTACCTCTTAGTAGAAAAGAAATAGTTAAATCTAAATACATATTGTTTAATGCTACTTCTCTTATTGTTTTAATAGTTGGTATACTTGCATCCTTTATCATTCCAACCTTTATAGAAAATACTACTTTTGACTCCCTTTTCGCAAGTATTATAGGAGTTGCCTTTGGTATATGCTTAGTAATATCCTTACTAATACCATTCTATTATAAATTTGGCTCAAGTAAGGGGAGAATAATGTTATTCCTTTGTATAGTAATACTTGCTTTACTAATAGGAATGATTACTAGTTTAGATATATTTAATAATATGGAGTTAATGAGTTTTATAAATAGTTTAAATAATTTAAGTATTGGAATGTTTACCTTACTTTTAATAATAGTAACAATAATACTTATGTCTATTTCGTATTACATCTCATTAAAAATATATAGTCATAAAGAGTTTTAAATTCTCTAATTAATTTAGAGAATTTATTTTTTTGAAATAAAGTGTTGACAAAACATTATGTTATTAATATAATGTTAATAACAAGTTTAATTACTTGCTATTTTTTAAACTTTTGATATTAATAAAAAGTTAATAAGAGGAGATGATACAATGCAAAAGATTGAAAATTTAAAAGTTTATAATAAAGCATTGATTATAGTTGATATGGTTAATGGCTTTGTTGAAAGAGGAGTATTGCATGATAAGTCTATTGCAAAAGTTATACCTAGACAAATAGAACTAATTAAAGAATATCAGAAAGAACAAGAATTAATTATTTTTATCCAAGATACTCATACTAAAGATTCTACTGAACATAAAAGATTTCCTGATTTTCACTGCCTTAAAAACAGTGGAGAAGAGGAAGTTGTTAATGAATTAAAACCATTTACTACTTCTAATAATGCAATCTGTATTCCTAAAAACTCTACAAGTTTTATGGAATCAGTCCCATTTAGAGAAGTGATGAAAAATTCCCCTAATATAAAAGAATTTGATATTGTAGGATGTTGTACTGATATATGTGTATGTAATGGTTCTATTTCTCTTGCCAATTACTTAGATGAACATAGTAGAGATAGTATTATAAGAGTCCATAAAGATGCAGTTGCAACTTTTAATGAAGAAGAAAGACAAAACTATATAGATGCAGCATACTTACTTATGGAACAACAAGGAATTCAGTTAGTTAAAAAAAATTTAGAATTTGATATTAACAATTAGATAAAAAGAAAGGAATGATTTAAATGAACGAAAGAAATTTAACTTTATTAACTGATTTATATGAACTTACTATGATGAATGGATATTTTGATATGAAAAAAGATGAAAGAGTAGTCTTTGATGTCTTTTATCGTAATAATCCATCTAATGGAGGATATGCTATAGTTGCAGGACTTGAACAAGTAATAGACTATATTAAAAATTTACATTTTGAGAAAGATGACATTGAGTACTTAAGAGAATTAGAACTCTTTGATGAAGAATTTTTAAAATATCTAGAAAACTTTAAATTTACAGGAAATATTTATGCCATTAAAGAAGGAACAGTTGTCTTTCCAATGGAACCTTTATTAAAAGTAGAAGCTCCAATTATAGAAGCTCAACTTGTAGAAACTACTATTTTAAATATTATTAATCATGAGAGCTTAATCGCTACTAAAGCTTCCCGTGTATGTGAAGCTGCTAAAGGTGATGCTGTAATGGAGTTTGGACTTAGAAGAGCCCAAGGACCAGATGCAGGAATCTATGGAGCAAGAGCAGCAGTTATTGGAGGATGTTCATCAACTAGTAATGTTCTTGCTGCTAAACAATTTAATATCCCAGTTGCAGGAACCCATGCCCACAGTTTCATTATGAGTTTTGATAATGAGTACGAAGCTTTTTTAAAATATGCCAAACTTTTCCCAAACAATGCAACTTTATTAGTAGATACTTATGACACTTTAAACTCAGGTGTCCCTAATGCCATAAGAGTCTTCAAAGAGTTAAAAGAACAAGGTAAGATGCCTAAAAAATATGGAATACGTCTAGATAGTGGAGACTTAGCATACCTATCTAAACAAGCAAGAATTATGTTAGATGAAGCAGGATTTCCTGATGCCACAATTTGTGCCTCTAATGACTTAGATGAATATTTAATAGAGTCCCTAAAAGAACAAGGAGCCAAAATAAATCTTTGGGGAGTAGGTACAAGTTTAATAACATCAAAAGACTGTCCTAGCTTTGGTGGAGTTTATAAACTAGCAGCCATAAAAAAAGAAGGAGTTATTATTCCAAAAATTAAACTTAGTGAAGATAGAGTAAAAATTACTAATCCGGGAGATAAACAAGTATTTAGATTTTATGATAGAAAAACAGGCAAGATTAAAGGAGATATTATTGGTTTTACAAATGAAAAATATAATGAATCTGAAAAGACCATAATGTTTGATCCTATAGATACTTGGAAAAAGAAAACATTAGAACCTAATACTTATACTGTAAGAGAACTATTAGAACCAATATTTATAAATGGAAATTGTGTTTATAAAAGTGATAGTGTAATGAATTTAAGAGACTACTGTACAAAAGAAAAAGAAACATTAAGTGAAGAGAATAAGAGATTTTTAAATCCTCATCCTGTACATGTAGATTTAAGTTATGATTTATGGAATGTAAAAAATAAATTAATAAATGAAGAAAAAATATTAGTAAAAAAATAGAAAATTAACAAACTATAAAAAGGAGGACATTATGAAAGAATATGGATTTATTAGAGTAGGAGCGATAGTTAATAAACTAGAACTCGCTAGTCCTATTGATAATGCTAAAGAAATAGTTAAGATGCTTAGAAAAGCTGATAATGAAGGTATAGCCATAGTAACAACACCTGAACTTTCTTTAACAGGCTATACTTGTGGAGATTTATTCCTACAAGATGAACTATTAAACACTTCAGAAAACGCCTTAGATTTTATTCTTAAAGAAACTAAAGATTTAGATATTATATCTATTATAGGAATGCCTATAAGATGTAATAACCAATTATTAAACTGTGCCGTTGTTATAGAAAAAGGTAATATTCTTGGAATTGTTCCTAAAACTTATATCCCTAATTATAGTGAGTTTTATGAGAAAAGATGGTTTACATCAAGTCTAGATCTAAGAGTAAATGAAGTTAAGCTATTAGGAAGAACTATACCTATTTCTTCTAAGTTATTATTTAAAGATAAACAAAGAAGTGAAATTACATTTGGAATTGAAATATGTGAAGATTTATGGGTTGTCTTTCCACCTAGTAACAACCATTGTCTAAATGGAGCCACCATAATCTTTAACTTATCTAGTAGTAATGAAATAGTCGGTAAAGATAACTATCGAAGAAATTTAGTCTCTATGCAATCTGCCAAAACAATATCAGCATACATTTATGCAAGTAGTGGTATTATGGAATCAACTTCTGATTTAGTATTTGGAGGTTCTTCTCTAATCTATGAAAATGGTAAATTATTAAAAGATAATAAACGTTTTGAAATAGAAAGTAATTTAATATACACTGATATAGATGTTTTAAATCTTGTTAATGAAAGAAGACGTAATAGTAGTTATACTAGTAGTGTTTATAATAATGACTATAAAATAATAGATGTAGAAGTAAGTGATAAGATAAAAAAACTAGAAAGAACTTATAAAATGTATCCATTTATTCCTATAAATGATAAAAATAAACGCTTTGAAGAAATATTAGAAATACAAAGTAGTGCCTTAGCAAGAAGAATAATTCATCTAAATAATACTAAATGTGTAATAGGAATATCAGGAGGCCTTGATTCAACCCTTGCTTTCCTAGTTATAGTTCGTACTTTTCTTAAACTTAATCGTGATAATAAAGATATAATATGTGTAACAATGCCTGGTTTTGGTACTACAGATAGAACTTATAAAAATGCTATTAATTTAGTTAAAGAATATGGTGCAACCTTAAAAGAAATTAGTATTAAAGAAGCAAGTCTTTTACATATGAAAAACATTGGACTAGATCCTAATGATCGAAGTGTTACTTATGAAAATATAGGAGCAAGAGAAAGAACGGAAATACTTATGAATATCGCCAATATGGTAGGAGGTATTGTAATAGGTACAGGAGACTTATCAGAACTTGCCTTAGGTTGGTGTACTTATAATGGTGACCATATGAGTATGTATTCTGTTAATTGTTCAATTCCTAAGACATTAGTAAGACATTTAGTAGAATATTGTAAAGATAATAGTACAGATAAAAGAAAAAAGATCTTAACAGATATCTTAGATACACCAATATCTCCTGAATTATTACCACCAGATGAAAGTGGTAATATCTTACAAAAAACAGAATCAATTATTGGCCCTTATGTTCTACATGATTTCTTCTTATATCATTTATTAAGATATGGTAATTCTTTCAAAAAGATATATTTTCTTGCCAAAGAAACATTCAAAGATAGTTTTACGAGAACTGATATTAAAAAGTGGTTAAAAGTATTTATTAAACGTTTCTATACACAACAATTTAAAAGAAATGCAGTCCCAGATGGCATTAAAGTAGGAACAATTAGTCTATCACCAAGAGGCGATTTAAGAATGCCTAGTGAAGCAAGTTTTAAGGAAATTTTAGAAGAGTTAGATAAAATTTAATACAGAATTTATTTTTGTATTAATTATAGAATATCTTATTAACAAAAAAATAATAAGTAAGGAAGTGGTATTATGAATAATTTAAAGTTAATAGTTTTAGAGAATATTAAAGAATTAGGTAAAGAAGTAAATGAAGATTTAAAAGAAATTAGAAAAGATAATACTAATTATCTAATAAATGTTAATAACACTAGATTTTCTAATGGTGAAGGTAAAGTTAAAATAGAAGATACTGTTAGAGATAAAGATATCTATATAATTTCTGATGTTGGTAATTATGATATTACTTATAATATGCGGGGGCTAGATCATCATATGTCACCAGATGAACACTTCGCTGATATAAAAAGAACAATCCTAGCTTTATCAGGTTATCAAGAAAAAGTTACCTTAATAATGCCTTTATTATATCAAGCAAGACAACATAAAAGAAAAGGAAGAGAATCATTAGATTGTGCTCTCGCCCTACAAGAATTAGAACATTTAGGAGTAAATCATATAATTACTTTTGATGCTCATGACCCTAATGTTTCTAATGCCATACCTAATCTTCCTTTTGAAAACTTCTATCCCACAAACACTATCTTAGAAGATTTACTAACAACTGAAGATTTAAAAGATATCTTAGTAATAAGTCCTGATATGGGAGCGATGGAACGAGCAAGGTACTATGCAGAACTTCTAGACAGTGACGTAGGAGTTTTCTATAAAAGACGTGATTTATCTCGTGTTGTTAATGGTAAAAATCCTATAGTTGAACATACCTATATGGGAAGTGATGTTAAAGATAAAGATATTTTAGTAGTAGATGACATGATTGCATCCGGTTCATCTATGTTAGAAGTAGGGAAAATGTTAAAAGAAAAAGGAGCAAGAAAAGTATATTTTATCGCTACATTCTCTTTATTTACAGAAGGAATAGATGCTTTTGATAAAGCATATTTAGATAATACTTTTGATAAACTATACACTACTAATCTTTCTTATATACCAAAAGATTATAAAGATAAGCCTTGGTTTCATACTGTAGATTGTTCTAAAAATGTTGCCGAAATAATTAATGCCCTACATAATAAAGAGTCCTTAACACCTTTATTAAATGGTAAAGAAAAAATATTAAAGTTAAGAGGTGAGCAAAAGATATGAAAATAGGTATCTTTGGAGGCAGTTTTAATCCCCCTCATAAAATGCATAAGAAGATAGCATTAGAACTTATAAAAAAACATTATGTAGATAAAGTTATCTTTGTTCCAACAGGTAATAAATATAAGTATAAGAATAATCTTTTAAGTGACAATATAAGATTAGAGATGTTAAAGTTAATGTGTATAGATAATGAAAAACTAGAAGTTAGTGATTATGAATTAAAAGAACAAGTTGTTTATACTTATGAGACTTTAGATTATTTTAAAAATAAATATAAAGATGATGAAATCTATTTTATCTGTGGAACTGATAATTTAAGTTATATAGATAAGTGGAAAAAAGGAGAATATATTTTATCTAATAATAAAATATTAGTTATCAAAAGAAATACTGATGATATTAATACTTTGTTAAATAAATATAAAGACTATAAAGACAATATTATTGTTACTGATATAAAAGAAAATGAAATATCTTCTACTAAAATTAGAGAAATGATATATAATAATAAAAGAGCAGAAGTATATTTAGATAAAAAAGTTTATTTATATATTAAAGAAAATAATTTATATAAGGGAGGAATTTAAATGAACTTTAAAGAGATTATTCATATTTTACAATTAGGACAAAAAACCATTGCCACAATGGAGTCTTGTACTGGTGGAGGAGTAGTAAATGCTATTACAAATTGTGAGGGTGCTAGTGAAGTCTTAAAATACAGTGCCGTAACTTATTCTAATGAATATAAAGTTAAGATGGGTGTACCAAAAGATGTTATTGATAAATATACTGTCTATAGTATGGAAACTGCCATAGAGATGAGTAAAGCCATTAGTAGTTTTGCAAATAGTAATTATGGTATAGGCATAACAGGTAAATTAAATAGAAGTGATCCTAATAACAAAGTAGGAGATGATAATACCGTATATATATGTATTTATGATAGAGATAATAATAAATTTTATAAAGAAAAGATGACTGTTAATAAGGAAAGTAGAGCCTTAAATAAAGAACATATTATTGATAAGATTATAACAATGTTACTAGATATAATTAAGTAACATTTTTCTTAAAATTATGTTATAATCAAATTATGAAAAAGAGGTGTAGCATGGAAAAAGTTTATAAGAATGAAGAAGAGTTTTTAAAAGATTATAATCCTAAAGACTTTGATCAACTATCAATGACCGCTGATATCTTACTTATTAGTGTATCTAGTGAAGAAACAAGTAATTATCGTAAAAATAGTAAGAAAATGATGAGTATTCTTTTAGTAAAAAGAGATGACTTTCCTTTTAAAGATAAATGGTGTCTACCAGGAGGATTTTTAGATCCTAATAAAGAAACCTTAGAAGAGTGTGCTAAAAGAGTATTAAAAAAAGAAACTAATATTTCTAATGTATATTTAGAACAGTTATATACTTTTGATTCCCTAAATAGAGATCCAAGAACAAGAGTAGTATCAACTTCATATATCGCTTTAGTAGATAAAAATAGATTAACAGAAATGATTAATCCTAATGCCTCTTGGTTTGATATTATTCTAATAGAAGAGAAAGATAATATTGTAGATATAAGTTTAACTAATGGAGTAGAGCAACTTAATTTATCAATTAAAAAGACTTTAAGAGAAAAGACAACTGATAGATATAGTTTTACTTCTAGAAAAAATGTATTAGCATTTGATCATGACTTAGTAGTATTAGCAGGTATAGAACGTTTAAAGAATAAAGTAAATTATACAGATATAGTCTTTAATATGATGCCAGAATACTTTACTTTAGGAGAGTTACAACAAGTATATGAAGTAATACTTAATAAGAAATTATTAGATCCTGCTTTTAGAAGAATAATTAAAGATAAAGTAGTAAAAACAGATAAAATGAAAACAGGAGAAGGGCATAGACCATCAGTGTTATTTAAATATAGAAAGAAAAATGATTAAAAAATAGTCTAATAGTAAAATAAACACATAATATTTATTAGAAAAGCATTTACAATAATTGACATTTAAAACACAATAGTGTAAAATTATATATGCAAGTAACAAATTGCATATTCTGGGTCTATAGCCAAGTGGTAAGGCGTGGGACTGCAACTCCCTGATCGTTGGTTCAAATCCGACTAGGCCCTCCAATATATAAATTAAGAGCTTAAAGCTCTTTTTCTTTATATTTACAATATAATCTAAGGAGGAATTATCATGAAATTTTATATAGGTTCAGGAATGAAAAATAGTGAATTAGTTAATTATTATGCTAAGAAGTTAGAAGAAAATGGTTGGGAACATACCTATAATTGGACAAAAAATATAGGTGGAAATAGTAGTGTTGAAGATTTAATAAAATATTCTAAAGAAGAACAACAAGGTATTATTGATGCTGATGTAGTTATTATACTGTTAAAAGCAGGAAGAGGCTCTCATATAGAACTTGGAATGGCCCTAGCATTAAATAAAAAAATCTTTCTATGTTCTCCTACAGAAGATGAATTTACCCTAGAAAATACAGTAGGTTTTTATCAATTACCTAATATTATTAAATTAGTTGGCACAAAAGATGAGAATATAAAAGAAATAATAAATTACACTAAATAAAAACTCACAACCATATAGTTGTGAGTAATTTTCTTATGGAGCGAGTGTCGTAGTTATCTACAACTCTTTTCCAATAACGAAAGAGTACATATAATCTTCCGTTGCTATTAATAATATATCATGATTTTAATATTTATGGAATAGCATTTCAAAATGTTTTTCAAAATTCAAAATTTGTAATTGTAATTAAAGACTTTATCTTAGAAGTGTGCTATAATTTGAATAGTTAGAATATTATTATAAATTTAAAGAGTGAAATGTTGGTGATT
>CALVIY010000041.1 GCA_944331955.1 uncultured Bacilli bacterium | reverse complement strand
GTTATCCGTTCAATAATGTTATCTGTTCAAACTAGAAAATCTAGCATAAAAACTAGATTTCTTTTAATTTTTGAACAGATAACACTCATATGCATAATAACTGGCTCAATGTATACTAAGTTGTATTCTATTCTTTTGTAATTCTATATTATAATTGAATATTTTAAACTAAAATGAATAATTATCATAAATTATAACCGCAGTTGTAACAACTAAGTTTCTTTATAATATTTATATTTGTAATAAATATCTAAAACACTAAGGAAGTAATAAAAGATTTAATTACCTTATATTACTTTTCCCGTTGAAATATAAACTTAATGTTATCTGTTCATTATACAAAAGAAGCCTTGGTATAATTACCAAAGCTTATATATAAACAGATAACATTATTGAACGGATAATGTAAACGGATTATTTTTAGTTCCATCTCCTCCTGTTATTACTACGTTTTGTTTCAGATTTAAAGAAGCTTTAATGCCATAAGAAAAGTTAGAAGGACTTATTAAAGCTGCAACACCATAATTATTAATAGAATATATATTATATAAATCTCCAGAAGTCAAAATCCAATAAGTTAAATTATTACTATTTTTATCAAAATGCCCTGCCATTAATTCGCCATATCTTAGTAATCCTACCTTAGCATTTATATTTTTAACATATTCTGACATACTAGTATCTATATATTTTGCTAATTTATAATTTTCATTCTTTTCTACTTTTCCTAAATACCAAGTACTACTTTCCTCTATCATATCACTATATGTACTATCTACATAACTTGTTAAATATTCTCCATTTAAGAATGTACCTATTATATTTGTACTTGAAAATGTTGCATTACTGCCAAATGCACTTGTTATAAACACTCCAGAATTCTTTAAAGGTTCAGCACTTACTATCTTTGTTCCTGTACCATTTTCATGACTTACTATTCTATATAGATTATTTTCATTGCTTCCAAAGCGAATGTATTCTCCACTATACCTGCTTGACAACAATGTTCCTGAAAGATTAGTATCATTATCTCCGTTTAAGCGATATGGATTATTTACTGTTCCATTTCCATCTACTATTTTAACATTAGATTTTAGATTTATTGATGGACGAACGCCGTACAAATTACCTAATGGTCTAGCAGAAAACAAGTCACCATGATTATCTATACTAAGTATTCCACTATCATTTAAATCATATGGAGTTAAAGTAAACCAATAAAGATCATTACTTAAGTAACTTGTATTATAAGCTGAAGGATTTTTACCACTACTCGATTGATATTCATAAATATTTAAAAGGCCAACAGCATCTGTGACTAAAGTTTTTTTATTTGGTCTAGTTATATTTCCTAATAAATTAGAATCTTCAGTTGCATCCCATACGGCATCCATTACAATAAATTTCTCTGGTTCTCTTAGATTCCCTAAGAAACCATCTACTGTCGTATCGTTTAACCATTCTTCCATATAACTGCCTGCAAATGCTGTACTACTACTTGAATAATTAATTGCACTTATATTCCATTGTGTTACTAACTTAGTTGTCTTCGCTTCATTATTAACAGACACCGCTCTCCATAATTTTCCACTATACCAGACATAGTTATTAGGGTCTTCTCCTGTTATGAATGTATCTGTTCCATCATCATATGTATCTCCACTACTTAAATTATCTAGTATTGTCTCCCCTGCTCCTGGTCTTACCTGTGATACTTCTACTCTTAATTTACCACTAAATACTTGTCCTGAATAGTTTCCATCTACATCACTAGTTATCCATAATTTTAGGCTATACTTATTAGTTACTCCCCCATCTATTGTTCCTGTGTCTAATACTCTATTAGGATTACTCCCGATACTTGTTAATGATGTAGGACCACTATCTTCGCCATTTTTATTAAGATTATACTTTAGATACTTATCATCTATTCTCGTATCAGTATCACTTATTGTATTATCATCTAAGTAAATAGTATACTCTACTGTTTTGTTACCATTATTTCTTAATTCAAAGGTAGAACCATCTAAACTCATACCTTTACTATCACTTATTCCTACCGCTTCTTCTAATATTATCCCTTCACTTGTTTCATCTAATACTAAATCAAGTGTCCCTACCTTTACTACTTGATCACTTCCATTTAACTCTGTAGTAAAATATGCATAACTTATTAGTATTGCAAGTATTAATACTATAAATATACTTATAATTATTACTGTTGCCTTTTTATTTTTCTTCTTTTCCATAAATATCTTACTCCTTTCATTATTGCACTAAAAAAAGAATAGAATTATCCTATTCTCTTTTTGTTACATAATGAAAGAAAGTAACTATTTTACTATTAAACTGCCCCCCCCCAGGTAACATGCTGTAAACATAGCCTATTCATATTTTTACCTTCTTTCTAATATATTAACGTTCATTTCTTTCACATTTATAACCATTAGACTCTAATTCATTAGCAATCTCAGTAACACTTTCATTAAGTTCATATTCTGGATAGAATCCTTCAAACTCTGTTATATTACTTGTAATAAAATCCATATTTAATGCTTTATAATCAATTGTTTGAGTAGTAACTTGTACCGCTGCACTAATACTACAACTTGCAGTCATACCAATATCATTCTCTTCTAATACAGTTCTTAAAAATTCACAAGAGTTTTGTCTTTCAGTCAAAACATTACCATCTGTCGCTGTATCAGAAAGTCTATTAGTAGTAACCATCCTACTTCTCTTTAATCTATTCTTCTCATAATTTAAAGTTAACTCATAATTATAATCTATATTATCAGTAGAATCGTTATAAGTACAAGTCATAATACCACTTTTTAACTCATTTACTCCATTTTTCTCATTCATATAATTAGTAACATAATCTGTTATTTCAGGCAAAAAGTAAACAAAGGCGAAAAGAAAAATCATTAATAACACTAAAAATACAGGATGCCCACTCTTTTTATTACCACCATTATTATTTTCTGGTTTTAAAGAAGTAGGAACTGTTTTATCATTATTATTATTTTGATTACCTGTATCTACTTTTTGTTCTTTAACTTGATTATTTACTGTAGTATTACCAACTTCCACTACTTGAGGCTTATTATTATCTTGAGGTGTAGAACTAACTACATTTAGATTAGTAGGTGTAATAACCTGTGGTGTTTCTACTTTATTATTAGTAGTATTTTCATTTTTATTATCCATAGACACATCCACTCCTTTTATTCTCTAAAATAATTATAACATTTAACTAAAAAATCGTAAACTATTAATTTGCTTTTGATAATCTTCACTACTTGTTATATAACTACCACTTACTATTATATCTACTAAATTATATATTTTTTTAGAAACAACATCATTAACTCCACCATCTACACTAACTTTAAATTTAAAATCCTTATATTCTTTTTTTAATACTTTCAACTCTTTTAATTTATTTATAGTCTTATCTATAAACTTCTGTCCCCCTTTACCTGGTATAACTCCCATAACAAGTATTAAATCTATATAAGGTAAATAAGGAATTAAAGATTCTACTTTATCATTTGGATTAAGAACAATTCCTGCTTTTATTCCATAACTTTTAATTAATTTTAAATTACTTAAAGTATCTTCTATTGTATCTAAATGTATAGAAATATATTCTGTATTTAAACTAGCATAATCACTAATATAAATACTCGGAGATTCTACCATTAAATGAACATCTAATCTTTTATCTGTAAACTTATAAATATGTCTCATCTCTTTAAAAGGTAATGACTTATTATCAACATACTTCCCATCCATAACATCTACATGAATAAAGTTAGCATCAGTATTATTTAGTTTTGTTAAAGTATCAGGTATATTATTACTTGCTAGAAAAGATACACT
Organism: uncultured Bacilli bacterium; assembly: GCA_944331955.1. GTDB lineage: Bacteria > Bacillota_I > Bacilli_A > RF39 > UBA660 > Onthousia. The sequence goes on along the minus strand of CALVIY010000041.1, from coordinate 7,678 downwards.
TATCATTTTACCGCCTCCTCATAGAATTTTAAATAACTATCATATCTACTTTTTAGAATTTTCCCATCCTCTACTGCTTTCTTAATCATACATTCAGCTTCCCTAGTATGAGAACAATCTCTAAAAGGACAAGTATAAGAAGAAAACTCTCTAAAAGCATATTTTATATCTTCTTTTTTATAAATAGAAAAGTCTAAGGCTGAAAAACCTGGAGTATCTAAAACCTTACCATCTAAAAAGTCATATAGTTCTACATTTCTAGTAGTATGTCTTCCTCTACCAAGAGCGATAGAAACCTCTCCTGTCTTTAAATTCCAATTAGGATTTAATTTATTTAAAAGAGTACTCTTCCCAGCCCCAGTCTGTCCTATAAATACAACAGTCTTATCTTTAATTAGTTCTTTTATCTCATTAAGATCATTATTAGTAAGAACAGTGTATCCTATATTATTATAATACACCATAACTTCTTTTATTTTTTCATAATATTCATCACTAACTAAATCTATTTTAGTAAGACATATAACAACATCTACATTATTAAGTTCCATATGAGCGATAAATTTATCTAATAGTCCTAAAGAAAAAAAGGGATTAACAAGACTTGTAATAATGAAAGCTCTATCTATGTTACTAACCATAGGTCTATTAAAAGTATTTTTCCTAGGTAATATTTCTTCTATAACTAAGCTTTTATCATCAAATCTAACATAATCCCCAACTTTAGGTATAAGTTTTTCTTTTCTAAATTTACCTCTTGGAATAGTATTATAGTTAATCCCTTTACTATTAACAACATGTCTATTACTACTTATTTTAACAATTTGTCCTTGCATATCTATTCTCCTTGAGTACTAGTACCAGAATTATCTGTTTCTCCATTATCTTCTTCATCAACTGGTGTCTCTGGCTCTTCAGTAGGTTGTACATATCTACCAATAGTAATTGTTACACTATCATTATTTTTAACAGTAGAACCACTAGGACGAGACTGTGTAATAATCTTACCATCTAAATTTTTATCTGTTACATCTTGATATTCTGTTGTTACAGTTACACAAGCATTATTAGCCCAACTAGTTGCAGTATCTTCTGTACCTAAATACCAATCTGGGAAAGTAATCGCTTTTAATACTGTTAAAGTTATTTCATCGCCACTCTTAACTTCACTACCTTGATCAAGTGATTGAGAAATAACAAGATTTTGACCTATAACAGAACAAGTTGTAGAATCAGGTTCTATCTCACTTATTTTAACTGTTAATCCCATCTCTTCCAATATTTCTCTTACTTCATTAACATCCATATTAACATAGTTTTCAAGTTCATAAGTTTTAACCCCTGTTGATTTATATAAGGTTACACGTGTTCCTTCTTTAACAGTACTACCACTTCTAGGATCAGTTCTAATAATTCTATTTTTCTTAACATCTTCACTACTTACTTCTTCTATTTTACTATTAACAGTAAGTCCAGCATCTTCTAAAGCATCTTCAGCTTTACTAACAGTCATACCACTAACATCTGGAACTTTAACATCTTTCTCAGCTGTAACAGCAGGAATAATAAAGAACACTGCTAATAATGCTACTACAATAACTCCTGCTATTATTGATAAAGCTATAACCAATTTGTTTGATCTTTTAGTCTTAAGATCAGTAATAGGAGTAGCAATACCTTCAGCATCATCACTAATTGGTTGCATTATCTTAGTAGTCTCATCAACTTCATTTTCAGGATATGGATAAACATATGGTTCTTCATTTATCCTATCATCGTTTAATGCAGTTAATAAGTCATTATGCATACTCTTAGCATCATCATATCTATTTTTAGGATTTTTAGCAGTTGATTTTAAGATGATATTTTCAATACTTTGTGGTATATCATTATTTAATTTATGAACATCAGGAAGTGGTTCTTTCATTTGTTTTAAAGCAATTTCAACAGCACTATCACCTTTAAAAGGAAGTTCTCCTGTAAGTAACTCATAGAAAATAATACCCATTGAATAAATATCACTTTTAATAGTTGTTCCCTTACCTGCTGCTTGTTCTGGTGGAAGGTAATGAACTGACCCCATAACAGAATTAGTTTGAGTTAACTGAGTTGAATTTAAAGCCATAGCAATACCAAAATCTGTTATTTTAATTTGTCCATCATCTTGAATCATAATATTTTGTGGTTTTAAATCTCTATGAACAATATATGAGTCATGAGCATGAGCCATACCATCTGTAAGTTGTAACATTATATCTATCGCTTCAGATAAGGTTAGACTACCACGTTTTTTAAGTAGTTGTTTTAATGTTTTACCTTCAACATATTCCATTACGATATAATATAGTCCATTATCTTCACCTACATCATACATAGCGACTATATTAGGATGAGAAAGACTAGAAGCTGATAAAGCCTCACGTTGAAAACGTCTTACAAACTTCTCATCATTAGCAAGGTCTCCTCTTAATACTTTAATAGCTACGTTTCGATCAAGAATAGTATCATAAGCAAGATAAACATTAGCCATACCACCTTCACCAATAGATTTAATTATCTCATAACGATCATTAATTTTTTGCCCCTTTGTCACCATTATTCTTCACCTTCTCCTAAAATTAAATATGCAACTGATATATTATCAGTACCCCCACGATTATTCGCTTTTCTAATTAATTTTATAACTTTATCTTCAATATCCCCTTCACTATTCAAAACTTTTTCAATAGCCTCTTCATCTAACATATTAGTAAGTCCATCACTAGATAAAAGAATAGCATCTATTTCCATATCACAATCAAATATATCTATATCTATTGGATCATTTGCCCCTAATGCTTTCATCAAAACATTTTTCTTAGGATGATCTTTAGCCTCTTCTTCTGTTAACTCTCCAGCAGAGACTAATAAGTTTACTAATGTATGATCATATGTTACTTTATGAAGTTTACTATCTTTCATAACAAATCCTGATGAATCTCCAATATTACCAAAAAGAATATAATCTTTAGTAATAATAGCAGTAACAAGAGTAGTACCCATTCCCTTACTCTCAGGATGAGTCTTCTCATATCTAAAGATACTATCATTTATCTCATTAACACTATCTCTTAAAAAGTTAACTGCATCCATCTTACTCATATTATGAAAATTTTCATTAAAATTCTTCGCCAAATGTGTTATTGCAATAGATGAAGCTACTTCTCCAGCAGAATGTCCCCCCATACCATCAGCAATAGCCATAAGTGTATCGTTATCATTATTATGTACTATTAAGACGCTGTCTTCATTATGATCTCTAACCTTTCCAGCATCAGTTAAATAAAACGATTTCATAAATCCTCCTTCTTACTTCTAAGCTGTCCACAAGCAGCACTGATAGTACCACCGAATTCTCGCCTAATTGTAACTGTAATATTGTTTTTCTTTAGTATATCATAAAACTTAGCAATTGTTAAAGGTTTACTTCTCTTAAACTGTAAAGCTTCTGTTTCATTATATGGTATTAAATTAACATATGAATTTATTCCTTTAAGTAAATGAGCAAGTTCTAAGGCATTATCAACACTATCATTAACACCATCTAGCATAATATATTCAAAGGTTACTCTTCTATTAGTCTTCTCTAAATATATTTTAATAGCATTAATTAAGTCTTTTAAAGGATATACTTTAGCAATAGGCATTATTTCTCTTCTAAGCTCATCATTAGGAGCATGTAAACTAATCGCAAGATTTACTTGATAAGGAAATTCACTAAATTCTAATATCTTAGGAACAAGCCCACAAGTTGAAACTGTTATATGTCGTGAACCAATATTAAGACCTTTAGGATGATTTATAATTCTTATAAAGTTACAGATATTATCATAGTTATCAAAAGGTTCACCAATACCCATAATAACTACATGACTAATTCTAAGATTAGATTCATTTTCTACTTTAAGTATCTGTTCAACCATTTCTCCTGTAGTTAAATTACGTACTTTCTTACGTCTACCCGATTCACAAAACTTACACCCCATATTACAACCAACTTGACTAGAAATACAAAGGCTATTGCCATAATCATGATTCATAAGTACCGCTTCAATATGTTCTTTATCATTAAGTTTAAATAAGTATTTACTAACATCTTTAGCCCTCTCAACTGTAACTACCTCTATATTAGAAATAGAAAAATCTCTACTTAATCTTTCTCTTACCTCTTTTTTTATATTACTAGCATCATTAAAAGAAGTAATTCTTTTCTCTCTACTATAAAGCCATGAAAACAACTCATCAGCATAATACTTTTTATCACCATTATCTAAAAAATAATCCTTTAATTCCTCTATTGTTAAATCATATATATTCATAACCTTACTCCTTGCTACATAAGTACTAGATATATTATACAGTAAATTTAAAAGAAAAACATCAAAAAACTGATAAAATAATCTATCAGTTGTAATAAAATATTATTAATCTAATTACATTAACATTGTTACTTGGCTTTTAGATAGACCAGTTGCCTTTACTATATCTTTTATAGGCACACCTATTTTAAGAAGATTTTTAGCAATAGTTTTTTCTCTTTCTTTAGCACCTTTTTTTATTCCTTTTTCTTCAGCATTAATTAATTTAGTATTCTCTATTCTTTTTCTTTCTTCTTCCTCATCATAAAGTCCTATTGTATCAATATCATAACTTAAATTTTTTAATTCTTTTGCAACTTCCATTAATTCTTCGTCTCCTTTCGCTAATTTATTTATTTCTTCTACATTTGTTAAAGTTAATATTAATAGTTCCTTTTCTAATTTACTTAGATTTAATCCTCTCTTATATTTCTCTCTTATTAACTTTAAATTAATATAAAGTTTTCCCCATTTATCACTTTCTATTATTCCATACTTATCTCTTGATTTAAACTCTAATAGATTATCTCTACTTAAAAAACAATAAAAGTTATTTATATTTATCTGAATTATTTTAGGAATACTTGCATAACTTTTTACTTTACTCATTACATCATTCTTTACTTTACCTAAATATGCATCATTTCTCTCTATTAATCCATCCCAGTTTCTATTATTAAACTCATAGTTAATAATATATCCTTCTAATCCAAATAAAACATCTGATACTTTACCTTTTTCTAAAGCATTATCTACTACATATTCAGTATTTTTCTCTTGATATGTATTTAATATTAAGTTTTTAGGTATTCCTGTTAATCTAGAAGTTAAATCTGCTCTATACTTAAAACATTTTTTCATAATTGCTTTAAAGATGCAGTCATAAGTAGCAGGAACAATCTCACCTTTTCTTCTTAATTCTCTAACTATTTCATCAAATCTTTTCTTTGTAATAGGCATATAAGCACCTCCTGCAATAGTTGTAACATAAGTAAAAAACTATTGCAAAAAGGTAATTTTGAAAATTCACTCCTAAAAGAGGGGTCAATTTAGTAAATTAGCTAGGGGAAAAAGCAAAATCTACCCTAAAAAGCACCCTCAATTTTCAAAATTCATACTTTTTTTAAAAAATTCATTTTTTCTCCTTTCTCCATCTTTTTAAATCGCTCTTATATTTACAATGTATCATAATAGATAGAATTAGTCAATAGAAAAAAGCAACTAAATTGTTGCTAATTTCATTCTTTTAACTCTGCAATATATACGGATTACTACTACTTCCGTCACCTTCAACTATTTTGATATTAGACTTTAGAAAAGCGACTGGGCAAACCCCGTAACTATAGAATATACCAGTAATGGTATTAACATTTCCACTTGTTGTTATAAAATGAACACTAGTCGAAAAACCTGCACTAGGTGAAAGAGTCCATTGCACATAACCACTTTCATATAGCCAGTCATTGTTCTTACAGTCACTAAATTTACTACTTTTCCAATTATATACTTCTTTATTTAAACATACTGTTCTATCTGTTGTACTTCCTCCACTTGTTGCATATCCATAATCTGAAGGATACATTAATCCTATTTTCCCTACCCATGATATATCTCTTCCACTTAATCCTTTTGTTCCTCTTTCATAAGAGTACCAATGACTCACTAGTCCATTACTTGCACTACTATATCTTGATGTTCCTCCTAAATACCAAAGTGTATCCCCAATCATATCTCTTGCTTCTTCTTTTAGTCCTGTAGAGGTGAAGTCACAGTTTGTTGTTGCATTATTTTGTCCATTATAACAAGTTCCACTTCCACTATTCCAGTATAAACTACCACCAAAAGGCTCACTTTCATGCCCAGGATTCAACAAGTAATTTAGTCTTGCATCGGTCCAATTATTTTTACCAAAATCAGTCCCTGCACCTGTACTAGTATTCTTATTATCCCAAGAATAATCTCCAATTGATTCATCTCTTATTATCTTTAATCTTTCTCCTACTTTTCCTGTTCCATCATCCACTGTAAAGACTCCTATTATTCTCCATAATTCATCATTAAACTCTACATAGTTATTAGGATTAGCCCCTATATATCTATAATCTGTTAGGGCCTCTGTTTGTTCTGTTGCAGGATGGCTATGTACCCATGCTTCTTTTTTTGTTCACTTGTCGCACTATTATAATCTAAATCTTCTGGATTAGCTTTTTTAATCAACATCTCTGCTCCTGTTAAAGGTTTATCACCTGCTTTTCCATACACATTTACCTTAACTGCAAAAGTTAAATTTCCTCCATCTCCTTGAGGATTATATTCTTCTGTTACATACATTCTAAGTCTATATTGATGTTCTTCACTTGCATTCATACTAGAAGTATATAAACTCATTTCATTTGCAGGTCTTCCTGTATAAGTATTTTCACTTGCCTCTTCATTATATACTTCAGGACTCATTAACTCTTGTTCTTCTCCATCTACTAACTCTGTTAGATATAATTTAATATTAGAACCATCTATAGTACCTTCCCCTACTTCTTTTGCACTTATCTCATAATTAATATTAACTTCTCCTGTTATTTCACTACTAACTGTAAAATCAAAATACTCTCCATCTTTTAGTCTTGTTGTACCTGTCGCATCACGAGTAGGCATTACCTAAAGTGATAGTATTATCACTTTCTTCATAAGTCATGGTAATTGATCCTGTTGTAATCTTGTTAGGAATATTTCCTTGTTTACTAAAACTAAAGGCCGCATAACTTACTCCTATTATCGCTAGTATCATTACTACTAATAATACAATTATTACAATATTCTCTTTCTTCTTTAGATTCATTATTACACACTTCATATTCTTATTATTAATACTCTTTCTATTATTTATAAAAATAGTATAACATAATTTTGTCTATTACCCACCAAAAATAATATAATTTTACAGAACAAATAAAACAAACAAGTTTGTTTTTACCTTGTCGTTACCTCCAAGGATTCCTACTTCATAGATAAGGTATTTCTTATTCTCCATAGGCTTAAATTCCGATAGTCGCTACCGTACTAATTTATTTTTATATTAAATTGTTATTTATCTAAAACATTATCTATACTAAACTAACTAAATTATAGTGTAACTTTAATCCTTCAACTAATATGTTTAAACTAGCATTTATATCTCTATCATTATGCACTCCACATTTTGGGCAATCATACTCTCTTATACTTAAATCTTTCAACTTACTATTCTTATATCCACAGTGACTACATATCTGACTACTTGGATA